>JAZDKV010000001.1:0-2708 GCA_043802645.1 Microcaldota archaeon
TACCAAATGGCTTTGGTTTGGGGCCATGATGTTTCAATGAAGACTTACGGCCATCTCTTCGATAGGATTTCCGGCTACGACAACCTTCTTCTGGCATTCCAAAATGCCAAGCGCGGAAAGACGAAGAAGCCATATGTCATCGAATTCGAGCGCAATCTCCAAAACGAGCTGTTCAGGCTTCAATGGGAACTCCTCTCCCGCACATACCACCCGCGTCCGCTTACGGTATTCACCGTCCGCGACCCCAAGACGCGCACCATCAGCGCCTCCCATTTCCGCGACCGGATCATCCATCATGCGCTCATCAACGTCATTGGCCCCATCTTTGAGAGCCGTTTCACCCACGATTCTTACGCCAACCAGAAAGGCAAGGGTACAAAAGCGGCCTTGGAGCGGTTCGATTGTTTCCTGCGGAAAGTGACTAATAATGGAAAACCGGTAATGAGAGAGAGAGAGGCTCCAATTTCAATCGTGTGGCGGGCTATGCGCTCAAGGCCGACATACTGCATTATTTTGAGATGATTGACCACGAAGTTCTGCTCTCCATATTAAGGAAAAAAATTTCAGGCGAGGATACAATCTGGATAATCAAAACAATTCTCTCAAACCACAAAGCAAAAGCCGGCAAAAAAGGGATGCCCCTTGGAAACCTCACCAGCCAATTTTTCGCCAATCTCTACCTCGGAGAACTTGATACTTTCGTAAAGCGCGAATTAAGGGCAAAATATTATCTGCGCTATGTTGACGACTTCATCTTGTTGTCCAAATGCCACAAAGAGCTAGATTCAAATCAAAAAGCCATCCACGAATTTCTTTCCGGCAGGCTCAAGCTCGCTCTTCATCCGCAAAAAACAGGAATTATCCCTATCAGTTCGGGCATAACTCTTCTGGGCTTTCGTGTTTTTTCTCATTTCCGCCTTCTCAAAAAAAGCAATCAACGCAGAATCAAAAAACGGGTTGAATTATTAACGGAAAAATTTGCAAAAGGGAAAATAAGCAAAGAGAGCATGCTTCTAAGCCTCTCGGGGTGGGAAGGATACGCTAAAATGGCGAACACATTCAAGTTGAGGAAAAAATTAAGGAGCCAACTCCCTGATTAACATCTACTCCCTAGCCTTCTTTACCATCTCAATCAGTTCTTCCTTCCCCGCAAAATATTTCCTTGCAGGCTCAAGCATATCCACAAGCTCCCGCCCCACGGCATTTTTCAAATCAACCGGATGCAACTTCCCATCCGAGAAATCTTTTTTGAGCAAAGCGATGTCCGCATACTCAACATCCCCGCCGAATTTGGAATCCCTCTCAATCCTAAGAGCCCTATCGCGCAAAACAAACATATCCGCCATCTCAATAACCGGGTTTGCCTCAACAATCCCGGCAGGGCAGTGCGCCTTTTTCATCTTCCTAAGTATCTCATCCGCAGAATCGTGAATGAATATGCACGAGTTTGGGTTTGATTTTGACATCTTATTCTCAATCATGGCGTCATCCCCCGCCGAGGGGTCCATCCTTGCCCCCCCCTGCAAGCCGGAGAGCAAAGCCCCGTGCACCGCAATAGGCTTTGGCTTTTTCATTTTCTCCGCCATCTCCCTTGCAAGCACGTGCACTTTCCTCTGGTCCATTCCCGCGTGCGCAATATCCACATCAAGCGCCCAAATATCCGCCACCTGCATTGCAGGGTACATCATAACCGAAGTAGGAAGAGCGGCATCCCCCTCTTTGCGCCCCATAATCGTGGTGCAGCGCAGCATCCTCTCCTTTGTAGTGTTATTTGTAACTCGCATCACGTCGCTCCAATAATCCAGCCCGATTTTGGCATACAAATCGCTGCCCATTACAAAATCCACCGGCCCCTCCTCAAGCCCAAGGGACTGGAAGCACTGCTTAAAATACCCTTTCGCAATCTTCTGTATCAAATCCAAATCTCCGCCCATCTTCTTGTTCAGCCACGCATGGTAATCCGCAAGAAAAATAGTGGGCTTAACTCCCGCCCTCATAAAGTCCTTCACTTTAAGAGTGGTCAGAAGCCCGGTCGCAATGTGCACAAGCCCGGAAATTTCAAACCCGATATAATGCCTCGGGTGCGCCTTAGTCTCAAAAAGCTCCTTTAGCTCCTTGTCAGTAATTACTTCGGCAACGCCACCCTTTTTCACCAGGTCCATTCTAGAGTCAATATCCATGCAAAAATAGGGGCAAAAAAACCTAATAATACCCGCTCCCGCCGCAAAGTGCCAAATTTCCAATATCCGCATAAGCCAAAAACCAAAAATTCTCCAAAACTATTTTGGAAATTTTCCCTATTTGTGGTCTTTGAACTTTTTCCGCTAACATGTCCATACACAAGAAATTCCAAAATTGAAACGCTTTTTAAATTTCAACCCCAAATCTATTCCTGCACGGGAGGATGAAGCCAGCCTGGGAGGCCCGGCTGTCTAAGCCAAAACAAAGCAACATAACAAAAAACGCGGCATAACATCTGCATGCTGCACCAAAAACACGCTCACCCGCTCTCTCTTTGTGCGCAATAAGATGCGCGAAAATGCACGCCTCTCCCCCTTCGGGGAAGGCGCTTGCCCGCGCGCATGGAAAAGTTGGGGGTCGGATACATGGAGAATTTTGCGCAAAAACAGGACGAAAAAGCAGCCCACGCAAAGCCAGCAGGCCTTAAAGTGGAGCGAAGGTTCACAAAAGAAGGGCAGGACGCATTC
>JAZDKV010000002.1:0-3192 GCA_043802645.1 Microcaldota archaeon
GAAAATCCAAGTGATGGAAACCCGGACGGCTCCTCGTATCTGGCGGTATATTTTGCAGGCCCCATACGCTCTGCAGGGGGCACGGTTGCAGCGCAGGCCGTAGTCCTGGCGGATTTGGCAAGAAAGCATTTTGGCATAGGAAAATACCGCCCAACCGAGACCGAAATAGAAAGATATGTGGAGGAGTGCAACCTCTACAACGACCGCTGCGCCCACCTTCAATACAAGCCGGCAGATGATGAAATACGCCACATAGTAAGAAACTGCCCGGTCTGCGTTTCGGGCGAGCCCACGGAGCAAATAGAAGTCTCGGTATATCGGGACCTTCCAAGAATGGAAACAAACCGCGTACGGGGAGGAATCGCCTTAGTCGTTTGCGAAGGAATTGCGCAGAAGGCCGCTAAAGTCATAAAATACACCTCCAAAATCGGGCTTGACTGGGATTTTCTCCAGGCTCTGCGCAAAGGAATGAAAAAATCAGGCGGGGGGGCATTTGAGCTAAAAGAGGACAACAAATTCATGGACGAGCTTGTGGCAGGCCGCCCAATATTCTCCTTCTCCCTAAAAGCCGGAGGCTTCAGGCTGCGCTATGGCAGAATGCGCTGCTCCGGCATTGCCTCAAAGGCAATACATCCGGCAACCATGTACGTGCTTGACGAATTTCCAGCAATAGGCACGCAGTTCAAGCTTGACCGCCCCGGAAAAGGCGCGGTGGTCGCCCCCTGTGATTCAATCATGGGCCCGATAGTGAAACTAAAAGACGGCTCGGTAATTTGCATAAAAGACTCCGAGTCCGCAAAAAAAATCCGCCCGCAGGTTGAGAAAATACTTTTCCTCGGAGACATACTTGTCTCTTATGGGGATTTTCTAAAATCAAACCACCCCCTCATGCCCTCCCCTCTTGTTGAGGAGTGGTGGGAGCAGATGTGCGAGGCAAAGCAGGTGCAAATACCAAAAAATATTTCCGCAAAAAAAGCATTTGAAATTGCAAGGTCCCACCAGCTGCCCCTCCATCCGGAATTCATATACTTCTACGACGACATAACTTCTGCGCAACTCAAAGAGCTTGCGGCATGGCTTGCAGGAGCGCAGCTTGAATTCGGCTGGTTCGGGCTAAAATCCTGCGAGATTGAAAATGCCCCGCAGAAGAAAATTCTTGAGGACGCCTGCATACCCCACTATGTAAAAGGCTCCAAAATAATCTTTGAGCCGCAGGTATCCTACTCCCTTCTTGCCACCCTCTCGCTTTTAGATGAGGGGAAAAAATCCCTCTCGCTAAATAATTTTGAGAAAATTTTTGATGAGAAAAAATCGGTGCACGAAAACTTAAGCGCAATTTCCGGGGTAAAAATAATGCCAAAAGCCCCGGTATACATAGGCACCCGCATGGGCAGGCCGGAGAAGGCAAGAAAGAGGGAAATGTCCCCCCCAATCCATGTCCTCTTCCCTGTGGGGCACATGAACAAATCCCGCCAGATAATCCGCCAGTATGCAAAAATGCGCTCGGACGAGAAAAAAGAGGGAAAGGGGATTTTCATAGAAATTGCCCGCCTAAAATGCTCCTCCTGCGGCAAAATAAACCATACCCTGCGCTGCTCCTACTGCGGCGGCGAGTGCAGCTACCTTCCCGGCTGCACCTCCTGCAACCGCCTCTCCCACAAAGACAAATGCGATTACTGCGGGGGAAAAGTTGCAAAATACGACAAGCGCTCGCTAAACCTTGTGCGCGAGGTGGAGCTCTCAAAAAAGAGGCTCAACCTCCAATCCCTGCCGGAAATAAAGGGAGTGCAGGGAATGATTTCCAAGAATAAAATACCGGAGCTTCTGGACAAGGGTTTTATCCGCGCAAAATACGGCCTCACAATTTTTCGCGATTCCACCTGCCGCTTTGACATGACTGATTTTGTGCTTACCCACTTTACCCCAAAAGAAATTTACGTGCCCCACAAAAAGCTCAAAGAGCTTGGCTACACGCACGACATATACGGCAAGGCACTCTCATCAGACGAGCAGATGCTCTCTATAAAGCCCCAAGACGTCATCCTGCCATTTGACGGGGCGGATTATTTTTTCAACGTCTCAAAATACTTGGATGAAATGCTTGTTGAGGTCTATCAGCTAAAGCCCTTCTACAGGCTCAAGGCAAAGGAGGATTTAATCGGGCAGCTCACCATAGGCCTCTCGCCCCACACCTCCGCGGGCGTGCTCTCGCGCATAATCGGCTTTACAAACGCCCACGTGGGCTTTGCCCACCCGTATTTCCACTGTGCAAAAAGGCGCAATTGTTTTTCAGCAGGCACAAGAATACCTGTATTGCAAAACGGCGTTTGGAGCATGGCCAACCTCAAAGAGCTTGTGGAAAATAATTTGAACAGCCCAAAAACAGATGATTTTGGCACGGTTTATTCAGAGGCAAGCGGCCTGAAAACTCTCGCGTATAATCAAAAATCCAAAAAATTCGAAATCGCGCAAATTACCCATGTCTCACGGCACCCCTGCCAAGAGCTTCTGGAACTTAAAACAAAATCAGGGCGAAAAATTACAGTGACTCCGGGCCATCCGTTCCCTTCCAGAAATGCAAAAGCCAGCGCCCAAGAAATTGAAGAAGCGATAGTCCCACTGAAAATAGGCGTGAAAGAAAAAGATGCCAAAGAATTCGCACTCCCAGATTATTCCCAAAATATTATGGTAAGCCATGGCGGAGATATCTTTGCTGGAAAGAGCAGAAAAAAAATAGCCAAAAAATATGGCATAAGCTGCAAGCAGCTTACGAATTTCATATATCGCCGCTCATACCCGCTGCACATCGCCAAGGAGTTTATTCCCGCCAATAAACTGCGCAATTGCAAGATAACCGCAAAGCGAGACGGAGTGAAATTGCCATACTCCATAGCCTGCGATAACGATTTTCTCTTTTTGCTTGGCGCATATCTGGCAGAAGGGCATGCAAGAATAGGCAAGGGAAGCAAAATATGCTACCAGATAGGCTTTGCCGCATCAAATCCGCAGGCCAAAAAACTCTTTGCGGATAAAATCCAGAAGGTTTTTGGCATAAAGCCGCATATTTCCAAGGAATCGGCAACAATATGCTCAAGGGTAATTTATGATTTTTTCACCGGCCTCAAGGCCGGAAAAAACGCGCGCGAGAAAAGAATTCCGGATTTTGCCCTCTCCCTTTCAGAAGAAAAAGTG
>JAZDKV010000003.1:0-2718 GCA_043802645.1 Microcaldota archaeon
TTTGATGATTGCAAAAAAATAAGCATAAAAAGCCAGAGGGGCGCATATTCTATTCAAGAGGAAAAAGCCGCAATTGCAAAGATTGGAGGGAAGATGTTTTTATGGCAAAAATAGAGGGAAAATTCCAGAGCGCAAAGGCTGCCTTATGCGCCAAGAGCGTCCTTGAGAAGTCCCTAAGTGCCGTAGGCTCAAGCAAAATAGAAGTTGAGGCAGAGGGCCAAAACCTCAAAATAAGCATCCGCGATTCCTCCCCCTCAAGCCTCAAAGCGGCTGAATATAGCGCAAAAAGGCTAATGAACATGCTAATCCAGATGGATAAGAGTATTAAGCAGGTATGAGAATGTTTATCAGGTGAAAATTATGGCAGAACCCCTAAGAGACCCGAAGGAGCTTCAGGCACAGGTTGAGAGTTTTCAGAGAATGCAGAGGCAGGTCTCAATTATTGCAAGCCAGCGCCAGCAAATGCTCATGCAGATTGAGGAGCTAAAAATGGCGCAGGAATACCTGAGCGGGGCAAAGGCGGATGCCCAAATTTACAAGGCCATAGGAAATATCCTCGTGCAGACCGACAAAAAAGGCGCGGACAAGGAGATTGGCGAGCGCATAGAAGTTTTTGAGGTGCGCGAGAAAGCCCTCAAGAAGCAGGAGGAGGGCGGCCGCCAGAAGCTTGATGGCATGCGCGCGGAAATTGAGAAGGTAGTCTCGCAGAAGTAGAAGTTCGTTGGGCAAAATGGCTATCTTGCAGCTTTGAAAAAGGCGCTGCGGCCAAGCCCTTGCGGGCTTATGCACCATTTCCCGGCTTCGCTTATTTTAATAAACAATGCAAATGTAGAATGGGCATGTATAGCAAAAACCCCCCGAAAAAGCTTCTTCTTGCCCTAAAAAATCTTCGGGGCAAAAGGTGCATAATCACATTCCACTCTTTGGCGGATTTGGATGCGTGCGCCTCTGCCATATCTCTCGCCTCATTTCTTGGAAAGAATGCAATTGTTGCCATGCAGGACTGCATAAATTCCCAGAGCAGGAAAATTATAGGCCCTAAAATTCTTGCGCGGATGCAAAAGTTCTCTTTGGCAAGAAAAAAATTCCCAAAAGCCCCGGTGATTGTGCTTGACTGCAATGAAAAGGGGCTTCTGCCCGCCCTTGGCGACGGTGCAAGGGGAGGCGGGCAGGGACAGATTAAAATTCTCATAGACCACCATGCAAAGACTCCCGGCTCAATAAATGCGGATAGTGCGTGGATAGACCCGGAAAGCTCCTCCGCCTCGCAAATGGTTTCTCTCCTGGTAAAAAAGCCGGATGATGGGCAGGCGCGCCTCCTCCTCCTTGGGATTATTTCCGATTCCGCTAATTTTGCAAATTCAAACCCGGATACTTTTATGGCTGTCTCGCGCCTTCTAAAAACCGCCGTGATTGAATTTTCGCAGTTGCAGGAAATGCTCCATGTTCCAAAGAGCCCGCAGAGCCGCATGAACATATTGGAGGGCCTGCGAAATGTCTCCTTCTGCGAAAAAGGAGGGCTCATCTGCGCCACCGCCCAGGTTCCCTCGCATGAGTCACACGTGGCGGAGATTCTTGTGCGCTCTGGGGCGGACTGCGCCTTTGCCGCCTGCGCAAGCAAAAAGGAGTGCGCTATTTCCGCGAGGATGAAAATGGCCCATATTTCATCGGTTGATTTGCCGGAGATAATGCGAGAAGTTGGAGAAGTTCTTGGAGGCTCGGGAGGGGGCCATCCGGCGGCTGCGGGGGCAAGCGGCCCTAAGGCATACGAGGCAGAGGAGGCGCTGGATTTGTGCCAGAGGCTCTTTTTCGCACACTCCACGGCGAGGATACAAATAAAGTAGGACCGTTTTCTTCTCCAAACCTAAAATACGGGCGGGAATGAAAATGTCTGTCTTGCACGCTCAAGCGCCTATTTGGCTGCAAACCGTGCGGGCGCTGCATTTGGATGATGGGATAGAAATATGAAATATAGGGCGTTTTGCAGGGGGGCGGTGCGTTCTCTATAAAAATATTTTATGAGTATAAGCCCCATGCAAAGCATGGCCGACCAGCTTGAGGCTCAGATGGGAAAAGATGAATTTGAGCCCCTCGTATCAAAAAAGCTTGAGGAATACTTCCATCTCATAGGCTTGCAGACTGCGCGCTACCTCGTAGCCCTTGAGAGGCTTGGGGTAAGCGCGGGCACCTGCAACATTGAGCAGGGGAAGGTACAAGCCGCCCCCTGCATTTTGCATGTGAGGCTAAAGCGCATTTTCCTGCCGCAGATTTACAAAAGGGGGGTGCAGGAGTCGCGAACGCAGAGAATTGAGGTTGAGGACGAGAGCGGCACCTGCATAGTGGCGCTCTATGATGAGGTTGCAAAAATGATTGATAGCGCCGCCCTCTGCCATGACATAGTTAAGATTGGGCCGCTAAAATTTAGGGGAGGGGAATTCCACTCAGTGAGTTCCTCGCACATATCCCGCCTTGAGAAGGGCTTGCGCACAAAACTCTCAGACACAAGGATGCTTCTTGCAAATTTTGAGGGAAAAATAACAGAGATGGGCGGGGATTTTACTTACGGCTCCCCCTCAAATGGGAAGGAGAAAGAAATTGCCACCTCCTTTGAAATTGAGGACTCAAGCGCAAAAGCGCGGGTGGTGTTTTGGAATAGCGGCGGGATAGAAAAGACTCTCAAGAAGGGGATGGAAGTTGAAATTGAGAATGGGGTTAGAA
>JAZDKV010000004.1:0-4649 GCA_043802645.1 Microcaldota archaeon
TTTTGAATTTTGCCAAAGCAATGCACACAAAGCCCGAGCCGCAGCCAATCTCCAGAATTTTTCCTTCGCAGAATTTGAGCGCCTCGCGAGCAAGAAGCTGCGTATCCTCCGCGGGCGCATAAACCGAATCCGAGACGCTAATTCTAATCTCGTCCATGAAAATCAGAGGCTTTCAAGCCATTTTTGCGCCTTTTCCTCTCCGGCCCCCCGCCTCAATATGCGTTTGTTCAAAACGTCTATAATAGTTGAACCCTGCGCATATTTTGTGGGCCCGCCGTCAATTACCAAGTCTGCCTTTTTCAAAATCCTCTCGTCAATTTCAGCAACGCTTGAGGGGCTTTTATTTCCGGAAACGTTTGCGGAAGTGCTCACTATTGGATTTTCAAACTCCATGCCTATCTGCTTGCAAAACTCATTATCCGGAATTCTGCAGCCCAAAACCATCCCGTCCGCCACCGGCATGGGCTCCTTTAGGGGCAGAAGAAAAGTATATGGCCCCGGGGCCATTTTATCCAGCTTTTCCTTTAGGGTCTCATCAATTTCCACGTATTTCTGCGCCTGTTCCCACGAGGAAAAATTAAGGGAAAAAGGCTTTTGTGCATCCCTCATTTTTATCTCCCTAATCCTTCTTATGGCGTCCCCGTCCAGCCCGTCGCAGCCTATTCCGTATATGGTGTCTGTAGGATAAACTATGATTCCGGAGGTGGAGAGGCGCGCCTTTGCAATCTTTATAGCCGCCTCATAGGGCGGGCAGGGTATTATTTGCATATTTATTTTTTGTGCCTTCAGGCTTAAAAACCGCCAAGCACTCTACTTAGCATGGGTTTGCAAAAGGGCCAGATAAGCATTGAATTCATGGCGGTTCTTGCTTCAATGCTTCTCATACTTATTCTCCTTATTGCAATATTTAGCGGCATTTATTCCCAGCAGTCGTTGTACACGCAGCAGCTGCAGGCAAGCCTTGCCCTCTCCAATCTTGCCACCGCTGCCAAGATGGCATGGATTCAGGGAGATGGCGCATACTCATACCAGGCAATAGACATCCCCCCTTCAGTGCAGCTTGAGAGCAGCTCAATAGGAAATTACTCAATGAACCTCTACGTTGCAAAAGTGGGCGACTCATTTGAATTTACCGATTTTAACGTCTCCGGCTGGTGGCCAAACACCACCGGAACCGCGATAATGGCGGTGCGAAACAACGGCAGCCTGATTCTCATACGGCCCGCCGCCATGATTTCAGTCTCGCCGAGCGGGTTTTATATCACAGATCCGGGAAATTATTATCTAACCATTACAAATTCGGCAAACGAGTCATTTGACATAACCCAAGCTTTTTTTGACTCCTGCCCAAGCAACAAATGCACTTATAATGAGGAGGGAGAGCAGAATTTTGATCCGGGAGACTCCCTTCAGGGGCGCATACATGTATCCTCATTTGGCTCCTCTCATGGAATCTTTCCCGCCTACTTGCAAATAACCGCAGTTCCGTCCGAGTCTTCTTCCGAATTTGAGGCCCTCACATTAAACATCCCAATAACCGTGGTGCAATAATGAAATTATACTCCGCCGCAATAGTGCTAAACAAAAAGAAAAAGTGGGCAAAGGAGCTTGCGCGCGAGCTTGAGGCCATTCTGAAAGAAAATAAAATAGAACTCCTTTCCCCCTCAAAATCCCAAATAATAATCGCAATAGGCGGAGACGGGACGATCCTCTACCATAAATTCCGCTACCACCAGCCATTTTTTGCCATAGGCTCGGATTCATCCTTCATATGCAACGCCCATCACAAGGACTGGAAGGGGCACATCCACAAACTAATCAAAAACGGATTCTGGGTTGAGCAGAGAACAATGCTCTCCTCATGGCTTGACTCAAAAGCCCTGCCGGACGCCCTAAATGAGGTGGTTATACGAAACCGCGAGCACCGCATATTGAATTTGCGCCTTTTTGTGGGGCGCAAAAAATACGTCTTTCAGGCAGACGGGCTTTTGTTTTCTAGTGCAACCGGCTCCACCTCTTATGCATATTCCTGCGGAGGGCAGGAGATGCTCCACATGTCCAAAAAGTACCAGATTGTGGCAATTGCGCCGTATCGGAGGCTATTTGCCCCCCTCATAGTCTCTCCCTCAACCTCCTGCGAATTGCACGTAGATTCCACCTGCAAAGCAGACGCGGTAATTGACGGGCAAATTGAAGTTCCAGTGAAAAGAAAATGCACCCTAATTGTAAAAGTGAGCCCTAGGAAATTTCTTTTTGTAAGGGAAAAACAAGAAGTGCGGGAAAAAAATAAAACAGAAAACATGCAAAGCAGACATTAAGCAAACAGAAATTCAAAAAAATTAAAATAAGAAGCGCGAGAAAAATAAAAAAAGTTAAAATAAAAAAAGGGCTTCTAAGCAAGCCCCAAGCCCTTTCCAATCAAAATTCCCGCGATAATGATTGAAACTATGTTCGCTACCTTTAGGAGCGGGTTGATTGCCGGCCCAGATGTGTCCTTAAACGGGTCGCCCACCGTGTCCCCGACAACTGCCGCCTTGTGCATCTCAGAGCCCTTGTGCCCTGACTGCTCAATTGACTTCTTGGCATTGTCCCAAGCGCCTCCGGCATTTGACATGAACACTGCCATCAGAAGGCCCGTTGAAATTGCGCCTCCCAAAAAGCCTCCAAGCCCCGCAACTCCCAGGAAAATTCCCACAACTACTGGAGTCCCTATTGCAAGCACCGCAGGGCCTATAAGCTCGCGAATTGCCGCTTTAGTGGATATGTCCACGCACTTTGCGTAATCCGGCTCTTTCTCGCCCTTCATTATCTTGCCGTCCGCAAACTGCCTTCTCACCTCATTTACAATCTCCGAGGCCGCTTTTCCAACCGAGAGCATTGTAAGGGAGGAGAAGAGGAAGGGCACGCACGCGCCAATCAAAAGCCCGATAAATACGGGCGGCTGGGCTATGTCTATTGCCTTGAGCTGCGCCTCCTGAATAAAGGTTGAGAAGAGGGCAACCGCAGCCAAGGCAGCAGAGCCTATCGCAAAGCCCTTTGTGAGCGCCTTAGTGGTGTTTCCCACCGCATCCAGCTTGTCAAGGCGCACTCTTGCATGGCTCTCCATATTGGACATCTCTCCAATTCCGCCCGCATTGTCCGCAATAGGGCCGAAAGTGTCCATCGCCATCAAGAAACCGGTCGTGCCAAGTATCCCAAGGCCAACGAGGGCTACTCCGTAGAAGCCGAAGAACAAGAAGCCCGCTCCGATTGCAGCCGCAATTACAAGTGCAAGCGCAACTGCCGACTGCATCCCGATTCCAAGGCCGCAAATTACGTTCGTGCCGGCCCCGGTCTTTGAGGCTGCAACTATCTGCTTTACCGGCCCGTATTCTGTTCCCGTGTAATACTCTGTAAGTTTTGCAATCAAAACCGTAGCTACAAGCCCAGCCAGAGTGGCTCCGAAAGCCTTGGGGGCGGTATCAGCATCAAGAACCGCAAATGAAATTCCAGCAAATATAATCGCCGCAAGAATTGAGGAGAGCCAAAATCCGCGGTTTAGGGCGCTCATTGGGTTTTCTTTCTCCGAATTAACTTTCACTATCTGCGAGCCCAATATTGAGGCGACTATCCCTCCAGCATGAAGCAGAAGCGGGAATAAGACTCCGGGCAAGCCCACTGCAAATCCTCCCAGAATCATCGCAGCGACAACTGCCACCGTGTATGACTCAAAGACGTCCGCGCCCATTCCCGCGCAGTCGCCCACGTTGTCCCCGACATTGTCTGCTATGGTTGCGGGGTTTCTTGGGTCGTCTTCAGGTATGTTTGCCTCAACTTTTCCTACCAAGTCCGCTCCAACATCGGCTGCCTTTGTGAAAATTCCCCCTCCCACTCTCATGAAGAGGGCAAGGAGGTTTGCCCCAAATCCAAAGCCGATTAGTGCGGATGAGACCTGCACTATAAACTCCTGCGAAGTTGCGCCAGCATACAAATATGTGGTCGCAAGAAATACAACCGAGACTCCAAGAAGGCCCAAGCCCACAACTGCCATCCCATTTACGGCGCCGGAGCGAAATGCCATCTGCAGGGCGTCATTTAGCGAGGATTTGGCGGCTTCCGCCGTCCTTACATTTCCCCTCACCGCCAAATACATTCCTATGTAGCCTGCGGATGCCGAGAGAATTGCACCAAGCACAAATGAGCCAGCCACGAAAAAACCCATGAAATAGGCAAGCAAAATTGCCACTATTGAGACCGGCAGCACAATTGTGCCAAACTGGCGGCTCAAATACGCGTTTGCCCCCGCCCTTATAGACGAGGAAATCTCAATCATTTTTTTGTTTCCGCGCGGTTTTGAGAGGACTTTCTTTGCAAGATAAAGCCCGTATATAAGCGCAAGTATCGCAATAACCGGTGCAATGTATGCTAAACTGGGATCAAGTTCCATCTATTCACCTCAAATACAGGAGATAGTTATTTTTTATGGTATTTAAATAGTTTGTGCAGGGGGATTTTGCCTCATTCGGAGCCGCTATCGTGCCCTCCGTGCCTCCGCTGCTAAATTTTCTGCCTTTGCCTCTTTTTGGGCACATGGCGTGTAGCATCTTTTTCTGCTTTAGGCAGCTCCCTCCCCTTCCTATTTAGCCAATCATCAGGGGTTTGCGGTGCTT
>JAZDKV010000005.1:0-11905 GCA_043802645.1 Microcaldota archaeon
GCCTCGTGCATTGCGCTGCGCTCATTCTCGTCCATCTTGTCAAACTCGTCAATGCATGCAAGCCCTCCGGAGGCAAGCACCAAAGCTCCCGCCTTCAAAGTCCAGCCCCCGTCCCCAAGCTCGTCCTTCTCCGCGGCAGCAGTCAACCCGGCGCCGGTTGCAGATTTCCCCGAAACAAAAATTCCCTTGGGCACCAAATCCTTTGCATAATGCAGCATCCTTGATTTTGCGGCTCCGGGGTCTCCGATAAGCAATATGTGCACGTCGTCGCGGATTTTCGCCCCTCCGGGCATAACCTTTCCCCGTGTGCCCCCGAACATCTGCATCACGACTGCCAATTTAACTTCGTCATGGCCATAAATTCCGGGGGCAACCGCCTTTTGCAGAACGTCATAAATTTTCGGGTCCTTTGAAAGCTCCCTTATTTTCTTCTCTTCATCCGCGGTAATTTTTATCTCTTCAAAATCCCTGTTCATTGAGGTTATGCTCAATACTTCAAGGTATCTTGAGTAAATGCTCCCAAGAGCCTCAACCGCTTTGCTCTTGTTTTTTGTAGGGGGCATCAGCCTCACAATCCCGGTAACCTCAATATTTTCACCGGGAAGCAGCTTGTTTACCAAATCATCTTCCAGCACAAGCGCAATCTTTGCGGCAGGCGCCCCTCCCTTTAGCCTCTCAAGAAGCTCCTGCAATTCCGCCCTCTGAATATCCACAAACTCCGAGCCTTCCTCATCAAGTTTGAGGGACCTTCTCTTGCACTCCGGGCAGACTTCGGGGGGCAGCATCCGCCGTGTAATCGGAATTCTCATCACGTGCTCGCACATAAGGCATTTGTAGAGGGCCTTGTGCACTTTGTGCATGACTTCAGTCCTCTTGGTAACTATCCCCTTAATTGATACAACCGTGTCCACGTGCGTTGCGGAAATGTCCTGTATAAGCAAGCCATAGTCTGGCACCCCGACAAGCCTTGCGTGAGGCTCAAAAGGAATGTCCAAAACTCCGGCAGTCGGCTTCTTCACAGCCTTTCTAAGCGCCGGCAGGGCCAAATCCGGCCTCTCAAGCACAAAAGCAGCAAGCTCTGAATCAAATTTCTGCAAAGCCTCATAATTTATGTAAAGCGACTTTTTCGTGGGGTAGTTTGCCTCAAGCTCCGCTAAGTCCTCAGTGCATTCTTCCGATACGAACTCCTCCCACTTTTGCTGCAAGTGGGAATCGTCAAACAGGCTTTCCTCCACACTTCTCCTCCCATTCCATATCTGTGCTGCCAAAAATTATAAGGGGCAGGCTATGGCATACAATTAAAAGAGAATTCAACACGCCCCAAAAACCAGCAAATTCGGGCGTGCAAAAAAGAAAATCGGCGGAAAGAATTCAAACGCCCCGGCAAAAATAGCAAAGAACGCAGCCAAACGTGAGTGGGGTAGAAATGCCCCTTCCTCAAGCCTCAATAGAGTCTCCTGCAACCGGGCCGCTTGCATCAAAGCCCTCTAATTTAAGCTCCTCAACAAAGCCGTCAATGATTTTCTCATCCCCGTGCACGCAGACAACTTTCTTCGGGTTTACTCCCTTTACATAGTCAAAAAGCTCTGTCCTTCCCGCATGCGCCGAGAAATCAAGGTATGAAATAGGCACGCCCGGCACGAACCTCTCGCCCTCTTTTTCAACATAGCCATAATTTAGCAAATTGTGCCCGTTTGTGCCCTCAACGCAATATCCTGAGAAAATGCACTGTGAATTCTTGTTCAGTGAGAGCAAATATTGCATGGCAGGCCCGCCCTGAAGCATACCGGCGGTTGAAATTATAACCGACGGCTGGCTTAGCACTTTCTGCCTGTCCCGCCTGCCGGTCACAAAATTTACCTGCTCTAGGTATTTCCTGAACGCCTTCACGTCGCGAATATATGCCCCGTAATGCGAGACAATCTTTGAAGCCTCAACGCCCATCCCATCAACCCACACCGGCAAATCGGGCGCCTGTGATTTTAGCACGGAGAGAAGCTCCTGCGTCCTTCCCACTGCAAATGCGGGCAGCAAAAGAGAGCCTCCATTTTCAATAGTTTCCCTTGCCATCTCCGCAAGCTGCACTTCCAAATCTTTGCGGTTTGGGTGGTCCCTGTTTGCATAAGTGCTCTCAACTATGAGCAAATCAACATCCTTCTCAACGTGCGCCCTATTGTGCATCTGCGTGTCAGAGAGCCGAAAATCCCCAGAATACAAAATCCTCTTTTCCTTGTGCTCAAGCAGCACGGAAGCCGAGCCGGGCACGTGGCCGGCGTTATTTAGAGTTATGTCTGTCTGGCCAACCGGTATTTTCTGCCCGTAGCCAAAAGTCCTGAATGCCTCCATGGCATCCTTATGCGAGCTTCTCCTGTAAGGGAGAGTCCCGTACTCCTCAATTATGATTTTTGCGGAATCCAAAAGCAAAAGCTCCCCGATTTCCTTTGTAGGCAGGGTGGAAATTACCTGCGGATTGTAGTGGTCAAATAGCGAGGGCAAAAAGCCTATATGGTCAAGGTGGGCGTGCGAAATGACGCACGCATCCACACCGTGCGCCGGGGGCATCGGGTATAGCTGCGGCTTCTCCTTATTATGTATCTTAAGCCCGCAGTCAAGCATTATCTTTTTGTCCGTATTTACTACAAAGCATGAGCGCCCAACCTCGTGGCCGGCACCTAAAATATCTAATTTCATAAAATAACCTTCTCTTGTGCGTTTTATCCCGCATGTTTTATTATGCTAACAAGTATTCCGCCAGCAGTTAAAAAGCTATTCAGAAGCGGCCTTTCAAGCGTCTCAAGTGCAGGCAGCCCCGGTCCCCTCCTCATCAAGCTTATAAACGTTATTTTGTTAAGCCCACACATGGGAGACGATATCACCTACCTCGATATTCTGGTGCTCAAAAAAATAGACTCTGAATCCACCCTGGAAAAATTCAGCATGAAAATAAATACTTCCTTCTTTGACACTGCAAACATGCTCGGCTCCATGAAGATAAAAGGCCTTCTTGACATTCAGTCCTCGATAGGCGGCCAGTCCCCCATAGTAATCACCGGCGAGGGAAAAGACGTAATCTCCGCCGCAATACAAAAAGCCGGCGAGCCCATAGACACTTTAGACCAAACCATCCTCAACGCCTTAGTCTCCGGAGTAAGGGATTTGCAGGCTCTCCAAAAAGTAATCAACATCCGCTCAAGGGACCTTGCCTTCCACCTCTACAAGCTCAAGGCATACGACTACATAGACCAGACTGTCCAGTCAGCACGGGTAAATTTCTCGCTTACCGAAAAAGGCTTCCTGCTCACAAAAGGCTACCGCTCAACCATAAAAGCCGCAGACATTGCAAAAGCAAACGTCCCCGCCCAGCCCGCAGCAGAGAATAAAGATGAGCCGCCGCCCAAAAAAAGCGGCTCCATAGAAGACGAGATAAAAGACCTCTTCAATTTCAAGTCATTTTCAAAGCCGAAGGAGAAGCAGCAAGCAACAATGAAACCAAATCTCGCCGCAAGGGTGCAGCCGGGCCCTCCTCAAGCCCCCGCGCAGAGCACGGCTCAAACCCCGGCAGGCTCCCAAGGCTCCGCCGGCTCCCAAACCTCTGCCCAAAGCCCCCCAGGCTCCCAAGCCCAGTCCAGAGGCCCCTCCAATCTCCAAGCTGCCTCTTCCCAATCTCAAATTAGAAGCCAGCCGTCCGAATCCTTCCTCCCTCCGTTCATGAGAAAAGCCCCGGCAAAAAAAGAAATGGACCGCCAAAAGATGTTCATGTCCAAGCTTGAGTTCTACGTGCAAAAATACGCAATATTCGCACTTCTCGTACTGATTATGCTTATTCTCATAGTATTCGCCGTAGTTTTCGTATTCATATCATCATAGGTGGCTTGATGGCCGGCATTATGGATTTTTCCCTTTTGCGCAAATACCACATTCCGGTAGTGCCCTACAAAATAGCCTCAAGCCAAAGCCAGGCAACAATTTTCAGCGGCCAAATAGGCTATCCCATAGCCCTCAAGCTCATCTCGGATAAAACTCCGCACAAGTCCGAATACCATGCCCTCTCCCTAAACCTAAAAGATGCAAATTCAGTCATGCGCGAATTTGAGCGCCTCAAAAAAATAGACAAAAAGGCAAAAATACTTGTGCAAAAATTTATTCCCCACCCAATAGAGCTCATAATAGGCGGAAAAACGGACCCGCAGTTTGGGCCAACAATCCTTCTTGGCATGGGCGGCATTTACACTGAAATACTTGAGGACGTTCAAATGAGAATTTGCCCCCCATCAGATTCGCAAATTCGCTCAATGGTCTCCCAGCTAAAGGCATTTCCAATACTAAAAGGCGCAAGGGCGCAAAAAGGCATAAACCTCCTTGAGCTATGCACAATTTTGAGAAAGCTCTCAAATTTAATGGAGAGGGAGCAGCCGGCAGAGCTTGACATAAATCCGTTGATATCAACAAGCAAAGGGCTTATGGCAGCCGACGTGAGGGTGGTAAAAAAATGAACGCCCATCCTACTCCCAAAGCGGCGCAAAAAAGCGCAAAAATCCGGCCAAAGGGTTCCCGCAGCCAGAGCCCGGCAGAAAAAGGTGCCAAAAAAATGGGCACACGCCCCACCCCAGCAATCCCGCAGAAACTTGTTCCAATCAGCGCCCAGAAAAATTCCTTCATGCGCAAGCAGGTAAGAAACTTGGATTATGTTTTCTCCCCCTCCTCAATCGCAATAGTCGGCGCATCCAAAAACCCAAAAAAAGTGGGGCACGCAATTCTTCGAAATCTCATACAGGCGGGCTTTTCAGGCTCTTTATACCCAGTAAATCCGAGCGAGGATTCAATCCTCGGCCTAAAAACTTTCAAAAAAATATCAGAGATAAAAAAGAGCGTAGACTGCGCCATAATCGCAACACCCGCAAATACGGTATATGAAATCCTAAAGGACGCGCTAAAGGCAAATCTAAAAGCGGCAGTAGTAATCTCCGGCGGCTTTGCAGAAGTCGGAAACAAGAAAGAGGAGCAAAAAATAGCCGCCCTTGCAAATGCCCACGATATAGCCCTTATAGGCCCAAACTGCATGGGAATCCTCTGCCCGGAATTCAAAAACGACAGCATCTTCCTCCCCACCTTCAAGCTTGGCCGGCCGCACCAGGGCGACATCTCATTTATTTCCCAGTCGGGCGCAGTCGGCGGCTGCATAGTGGATTTGGCGGCCAAAAGCTCCCTTGGAATTTCAAAATTCGTTTCATACGGAAATGCCGCCTGTATAAATGAGGCGGACCTCCTCCAATATTTGCAAAAGGATGAAAACACAAAGGCAGTCATCTCATATATAGAAGGTGTGCAGGATGGGCGAAAATTCATGCAGGCTGCAAGCTCATTCACCTCCAAAAAGCCTTTAGTCGTCCTAAAGGCAGGAAAATCAAAGCTTGGCAGCCAGGCAGCTCTCTCCCACACGGCCGCCCTTGCAGGCTCAAGCAAAATTTTCTCCGCCGCCCTAAACCAGTGCGGGGCAATTGAGGCGCAAAACCTCGACGAGCTTTTCCACCTTGCAAAAATCCTTCAAATAAGCAAATTCTTCTCCCCGCGCTTATGCATACTTACAAACGGCGGCGGCAACGGGGTTCTGGCCGCAGACGCGGTTGAGAAATACGGGATGAAACTAAGCGATTTCTCCCCACAAATAAGTGCGAGCCTCAAAAAATGCCTCCCCTCCTATGCGAACGTGAAAAATCCCCTTGACATAATAGGGGATGCGGACGCGCACCGCTACGAATCCGCTCTGAACCTCCTTATTGAAAACCCATCCACGGATGCAATAGTAGTCATAATCCTCTTCCAGACGCCAAACCTTGACTCAAGAATAGTGAGCGTCCTCTCGCAGGCAAGGGCAAAGACAAAAAAGCCGATAGTAGCCGTTTGCACCGGGGGCGAATATACCCAGATGCACGCCAAAATGCTTGACGATTATGGCATACCCACCTACCCCTCGCCCGAGGATGCCATAAGCGCCCTCTCCAAAATGCTCAAATTCAACGTGTCTTCCCACACTGGAGGCTAACCCCGCTCTTTTTTATATTTGCCCCAACCAATTATTTCCATACGTGTTTATCATGGACATCCCAAACCCATATTCTGGAAACTATAAACTGCTAGCCGTATTGCCTATAACCTTGGTTATCATCTCTATCATCCTCGTAGCCTTTGTAAGCCCGATAAAAATGGGCATTGATTTCAAGGGAGGCATAGAGGTGGCAATTCCAATCGCGCAGCCTATTGGCCTCTCCTTATTTCGCTCCACCCTTGAGGGGGAAGGATACTCCATAGACACCCTTGAGCAAAATCAGAGGCCAAGCGACTACATCATACAGGCAGAGCTTGCCCGCCCAAAGGCGGTAATAGATTCGGATGCCCTAAACCAGAAGTATTTCTCCATGCGCTCAAACGTCTCCGAGCTTGAGGCGCAGACGGTATATTCAAACTCCTCAACCGCCATGCAGGATTACAAAAGCGCCAGAGTAGAGCTGGATGGCATAGCAAACTCCCTTTTTGCGCTGGCAGGCTTTGAGCAGAATGCGTCCGCCTATTCATCCACCCACACTCTTACAAACCAGGTCCAGCAGGCCCGCGTTTCAATCCGCGACAAGGAAAACACCGCACTTCTAAAAGCCCTCAAAACAGCGGCTCCGGGTGCGCTTACAGAACCGGACATAAAAGAGCGCACCGCAACCCTGGCAGAAGACTTCTTGGGCCGCGCCTTCATGGTCGTCCTATACTCGGTCATTCTCACATCCATAGTCGTATTTCTAATCTTTAGGACCGCAGTCCCCTCAGCGGCAGTTCTTGCAGGGGCAGGAGCAGACGTAATTTTCGCCCTCGGGGCAATGTCCATTTTCGGCATACCCCTCACCCTCGCCTCCTTTTCTGCCCTCCTCATGCTTGTGGGCTTCTCCCTTGATACAGACATTCTTCTGACCATGAGGGTAATCAAAAGGCGGGAAGGGACCGCGGCGCAGCGTGCATACGATTCAATGAAAACCGGAATTACCATGAGCTCATCAATTATGGTGGCGTTTTTGGCCCTCTTTGCCCTCGCTCTCATAACTCATGAGGCTCTCTACTACCAGATTTCCGCGGTGGTCATAGCCGGCCTTATCGGCGACGTTATCGCCACGTGGGCCTTCAACGCAGTCATCCTTCTTGCCCACGCGCAGGACATGGAGCGCAAGGGAAAAACATTCGTGCAGCGCTCTTTTCTAAGCTACATATTCCGAAATTAGGTGTACTTAAATGGCAAACAAGGCAATTGAAATTCTCACAGACATTCGCGTGCTCGCACTTATCCTGCTTACACTTGGTGCCATAGCCTTCGTTTTCATTCAGGGTGGGCCATTTGACGGCGGCCTTAAATTCGGAATTGATTTCTCGGGAGGTTTGAGAATTCCAGTCCTTTTGCAGGAGCCGGTAGATGCGGTTACCATGCAGGAAATGGTGGACGCCATAGGAACAAGGACGAGGACTTTCGGCCTTACCGAAGTGCGCGTAACTCCCATAGGCGACGATGAAATATACATAGAAGTCCCGGTTTCCGACCCAAAGCTCGTATCCGACGTTGAGAAAATCCTTGCGCAACAGGGAGTATATCAGGGAATAGTGGACGGCAAAGTGGCGGTAAGCGGGGACGGAGTCCTTCCAGACACGGTCCGCCAGGAAAATCCCGCAAACTACCGCGCGGACTGGGTAGTCGGATTCAGCCTTACAACCGAGGGCCAGAAGCATTTCACCGACACGGTGCGCGGCAAAGGCAACTACCCGCTCTACATGTATCTTGACCGCCCCAAAGACGCAATAGTGGTAATCTCAAAAGATGATCTCCTCAAAAACGCAAGCGCAAACACCACGGAGGCAGACGGAATTAAATACGCAATCAACGCCCTAAACCTCCAGGGCTACCCGGTGCCGGTATATCTTGAAGACGGGCTTCTCTCAGACCTGAGCGACATTGAACCGTTCACAAACAACACAAAGGCGGTAATTTCTGAAAACGCCTCACAGGCTATAAAGTCCGCCCTTAAGGAAAAAGGATTTGTTCTAAGCCAAAAAACCGCGGATGAAATGCAGCCGGTATATGTGGACACGCAGTCCGCCGGAATTGTGATAAACCGCTGGGACGCAGTCGGGCTCAAATCCGCCCCAATCCTCTCTCCGGCCCTCGGGGACGGAATACCCTCGCCATCCTACATAATCAGCGGCGCTGCCAAAGGGCGGGGGCAGGCAAAATATGATGACGCCCTCTTCTCCGCGCGAGAAACGATGTCTGTGCTAAAAGGCGGCGCCCTGCCTGTGCAAATATCCCTCGGCTCGCAGGAGAACGTGCCTGCCAAATTCGGGCAGGAAATACTGCGCCTCTCCCTTCTTGGCCTTGTAATTGCATTAGTTGCAATTTCAATAATGGTAGCAATAAGATACCGCACCCCATCAGTCGTAATCCCGATTATCTTCACCTCAATGTCCGAGATGATTCTCCTGATTACAATCATCGGCATCTTCACAATAGACCTCTCCGCAATGGCGGGCATAATTGCTGCGGTCGGAGTTTCCGTTGACGCCCAAATCATAATTACTGATGAAATCCTAAAGAAAAAGGAGCACGAGGACGTAAAGGAGCACCTTCACGCAGCCTTTGACATTATCCAGACAAACGCCTTTGTCGCAATAGTTGCAATGCTTCCCCTCCTCCTAATCTCAGGGCTTGTTGATATCATCGGATTTGCAACAGTAACTGTGATAGGGTACATCCTGGGAGTCTCAATCTCAAGGCCTGCTTATGCAACCGTGGCCACAAAGCTTTTTGGGGGCAAGCACGAGAGCAAGCATGAGAGTTGAGAATATAGCGGGTCTTGCATTTATGGACGCACATAAGCGCCTTGTATACTGGCTTCTGGCGGCAACCAGAGGGGGCCCCACGCGGGTAAAAATACTAAAGTCCCTTGACAAAAAGCCCCTCAACATGCGCCAGCTCTCCCTCAACCTAAATCTTGATTACAAAACAGTTCAGGGGCACATTAAGATTCTCACTCAGCACTCAATCCTTGATACCGAAGGAAACAAGTATGGGGCAATCTATTTTATATCACCTGAGTGGCTTGATAATAACTATTTGAACGAATTTATACGGGGTAATGAACAATGAAAGGGCACAAAAACAGGACTATCGTGGCGCTTATAGCAACTACTGCCATAGTCATTCTCTCAATTTTCGGCTTCTTGGCGGCAAACGTGGTATTCCGCTTTGATACGATGCTTCTTGAGTCCAATTTCATCCTTCAGTTGCGCACATTTCTTGCCCTAACCACCCTGGGCTTTTGCGCCTACCTCACGTTCATCTACCTTCGCGATTACCTTGAGCTAAAAAGCGGCTTTACCCTCGCCCTCATCTTCTCCGTAATCGCCTTCATGCTCTTCTCCTTGAGCGCAAACCCCCTCCTTCATACGGTGTGCGGCACCCCGGAGGACGTGGCAGAAGATATTTTCACAATCCTTCCTCTTGCCTTCTCAACAATAGGGCTTGCCATACTCGCATGGGTCTCATCCAAATGATTTATTCTCCCCGTATGGCCCTAAAATAACCATTTAAACCTTCTTTTGCCTATTTCTCCATATGGCTCTGCGAATAGAAACAATGTTCAAACCCGAGTTTGACGACCCGAAAGCCAGAACCCTCCTTGAGAGGCTAAAATCCGACTATTCCCTCGCCAATCTCAAAGACATCCGCCGTGTGCAGGTATACTCCTCCGATTCATCCTTTAGCGAGGGCGACTCCCAATTCCTTGCCAAAGAAGTTTTCACAGACCCGGTATGCCAATTATACTCAATAGGCAAGCCGGCAGGCTCCTCATTCTCTCTTGCAATAGAAGTTGGCTACCGCCCGGGAGTAAAAGACACCCTTGGAGAAACCTCCAAAATAGCCTGCGAGGATGCGCTCAAGCGCGAGCTAAATTCACAATTTTTCTCCTCAACAATATACCTCTTCTATGGCGAGGGCATGCGAGGCGAACTTGCAGCGCAGATAGCCGAGAAAATCCTCTGCAACACCCTAATTGAGCAATACAAAATATTCAAGCCGTCCCAAATAGAAGAATACTACTCAAACCTCTCGCTCCCGGTAGCGGGGGCGCAGGAAAAAGGGCAGGTTGAAGAAATAGCCCTCCCAAACTCCCCCAAGGAGCTTGAAAAACTCTCAAAGCGCCGCCTCCTCTCCCTAAGCGTTGAGGAGATGAGGCAAATTGCAGGCTACTACAAAAAGCCAAAAACCATGCGCACCCGCCAAAAGCTCGGGCTGCCTGAAAATCCTACCGACGTGGAAATTGAGTGCATAGCCCAGACGTGGTCCGAGCACTGCAAGCACAAAATTTTCAACGCGGAAATAATTTATACTGAGAAGCAAAGCCAAAAAAACAAAACCGCCGCGCGCAAAAAAATAGTCTCGCTCTTCAAAACATATATCTCCTCAACCACAAAAAAAATCACGCAGGCCCAAAGCTACCTCCTCTCCGTATTCTCCGACAACGCAGGAATCATGGCAATAAACAAGGATTGGGCGCTTGCGATAAAAGCAGAAACCCACAATTCCCCATCCGCCCTTGACCCCTTTGGCGGAGCCCTCACCGGAATTTTGGGGGTAAACCGCGACATCATAGGGGCAGGCCTTGGCGCAAAGCCGATTTTCAATACCGACGTCTTCTGCTTTGCGGACCCAAACTACAAGGGAAAAATCCCGCCCAAGCTCCACCATCCAAAAAGAGTCTATGAGGGCGTACGCTCCGGCGTTGAATTGGGGGGGAACGCGTCCGGAATTCCCACTATAAACGGCTCAATAGTTTTTGATGACCGCTATCTTGGAAAGCCTCTTGTATACTGCGGGACGGGGGGAATAATGCCCCGCCGCCTAAAAGACGGGCGCGAGGCCCACATAAAAATGGCAAGCCCAAAAGACCGCATATTCATGGTCGGGGGGAGAATAGGAAAAGACGGAATACACGGAGCCACTTTTTCCTCGGCGGAACTAAACGAAACCTCCCCCACATCGGCAGTCCAGCTTGGAGACCCATTCACCCAGAAAATAGTCCTTGATTTTCTAATGGAATCGCGCGAGCGCTGCCTCTACTCGGCGCTCACGGACAACGGGGCAGGGGGCCTCTCCTCATCAATCGGCGAGATGGCAACTCTTACAAACGGAGCCCTTGTGCACCTTGAGCGCGCTCCCCTAAAATACCCCGGCCTGAATCCGTGGGAAATATTTGTCTCCGAATCTCAGGAGCGCATGACAGTTGCAGTCCCGCCAAAAAACGCAGGCGAATTTGCCGCCCTTGCAAAAACATATGGCGTGGAGGCAACGGACATAGGCGAATTTACAAAAGACGGATACTTGAGGGTGCTCAACCACACAAAAACCGTCGCCTGCCTTGAGCTGAGATTTTTGCATAAGGGCCTTCCCAAAATGAAGCTGCGCGCAACTTATTCCCAAAAAGAAAAGAAGAAAAATGAGCCGCCCCAACCAAAAGACTTAAGCGTGCAACTGCACAAAATCCTCTCACGCCTAAACGTCTGCTCAAAAGAATCCGTGGTTCGCCAGTATGACCACGAAGTCCTTGGCATGAATTCCATAAAGCCCCTCTGCGGAGTTCGCGGCAGCGGCCCCTCAGATGCCGCCATGCTGCAGCCTTTTCCAGACAAATATGAGGCAATCTTTGTCTCGCACGGGATATGCCCGAAATTCTCCGACTATGATGCATACGACATGGCGCAATTGGCAGTGGATGAGGCAGTCCGAAACTACGTGGCAACCGGGGGCGACCCGGCAAGATGGGGCGCGCTTGACAACTTCTGCTGGCCCGACCCTATAAAATCAAAATCAAACCCG
>JAZDKV010000006.1:0-6255 GCA_043802645.1 Microcaldota archaeon
TTTTCTTTTTGCCCCTTCTTACAGACAGCGGAGGAAATGCGGGCTCCCAGGCATCCACGCTTACAGTGCGCGCTCTTGCAACCGGCCAGATAAAACTCTCCGACTGGTCGGCGCTTATAAAAAGGGAGCTTTTAGTCTCTCTTGCTCTTGGAATTACAGTTGCGCTGGGAGTAGCGGTCTTAGGCATATTTAGGGGCGGATATGAGGTAGCCCTCATAGTCTCCGTCTCAATGGCGCTCATAATACTTGGCGGCAGCCTGATTGGAATGCTTCTTCCCTTCGTACTCTCAAAATTCAACCGGGACCCGGCGACCGCCTCCGCGCCCCTTGTAACCTCAATCGTGGACATCTTCGGGATAGCGATATATTTTGCAATCGCAAAAGTGGTCCTCGGGCTATAGCAAAATGGTCCTCGGCTATAATTTCGCCATTCTCCAAATTAGTGCAAGGCATTTCTGGGCTTTTGGCGTTCGGGTTAAAAAATCAGAAAGCCCGCAAAAAGCGGGCCAAATTTTCTTCTTCTAAGAGCAGCAGTTGTAATGCTTCATCAGCATCTTTAGCACAACAAGCGCTATTATCACGGGCAACCACGGGATGTTGAGAGCGATATAACCCATTTCCGTGGCAATCCACACAAGCGCAACCAAGAGGATAAGCCACTTAAATATCGGGAACTCCGTACAACATCCGCAGGATTCCTTGCTCATAGACATTGCTTTTTTCTTCATACACGCACCTCATTTTTACGACTCTCTTGCACGTCAGGTTTTTAACGCTTTTTATTTGTTAAAAAAAGAAAAAATGCGGTTTTTCAAAACCGCACAGATGCTCCCTCTACAAGTGCACGCATTTTCCTTTGCTGCATTTGTAAAATAGCGGGCAGTTCATATTCTGGTGCACCGGCTGCCCGTTGCTGCACCACCACTCTTCCACCGTATTTGTGCCAACACAGCTTTCCGTATGGCTGCCATCCGCGGTGGAAACCGTTCCGGTGCTGTATATATCCTGCGTGCCTTCAGTATCCGTGCATGCGGGCTGGGCGCATTTTCCTTTTGAGCAGCTGCATACTTTGGTCTCATTTGCAACGTTAGTTCCGCTGCAGTAGTACTCCCTCAAGGAAAGGGTGCCTATGCAGGCGTCCGTGTAAGTTTGGCCGGCCCGGCTTACTGTGCCCAGCGTGTAGTAATTCTTCCCTCCGTCCGAGTCCGTGCATGTAATCTGGGCGCAAATGCCCTCCATGCATGAATATCCGGTGGGGCAGCCAATCTTGGTGCTTGAGTAAACTCCGTTGTTGCAGTAATACTCTATCACGTCCTCCCCCTCTCAGTAATCAGTTCCGCTAAGCATCCCGTTAGATGCCGTCGCCGTCCCTTTCACCTGAAGGTCCTGCCCTCCGTCGGAGTCCGTGCATGATGTTCCCGCCGCCTGTTGGCCGGAGATAACACACGCCCCATCAGAACACTCTGTGCCCTGCGGGCATTCGTGCACGTTTGTAGAATAGCTCTGCTCGCCGCAGTAGAATTCAAGCAGCTCGCCGTTGCCATTGCACTCGTCGCTTACAACAAAGCCTGTGCTCGTCCTTAGAGTCCCCGCAATAAGCATGTTGTCCCCGCCATCCGTGTCATTGCAGGAGAATGCTTGCTGCCCGCGCGGCATGCACTTTCCCTCGCTGCATACCTCCCCTCCCGCGCAGCTAAAGCCGTAAGAGCCCACGCTTCCGTTTGATTTGCAGTAAAATTCCTCAACGTTTCTTGCATTATCGCAATAATCCTGTTCCATCTGCCCGGCGGCGCTTATGGTTGTGCCCTGCACATGCGTGTCTTTTCCTCCGTCTGAGTCAAGGCAATTTGAAACTTGGGAGCCCTGAGCGTTTTGGGCGTTGGCATCCTGCTGTGCACCATCATCCGCATTCTGGGCGCTTTCATCCCCGTTCGCCTAGCCTGCCCCCTGCCCTGCCGCGGCGGTCCCGTGGCACACTCCGCTATCACAAATTAGCCCGTCGCAGCAAGGAGCCCCAAAGCCGCTGCCGCATACACTTCCGGCTTCTTTGCATCTTGTGTCCTGCACGCACAAATTATTCTCGCACAAAAATCCCGCGCAGCATGGCCCGAAGAAATTTCCCTGCGAGTTAACTCCGCACGAATCTCCCTGAGCATTGCACCCCATCTGGGGTATGCAAAGCCCCTGCGTGCACTCAAGGCCGGAGCAGCAGTTCTTGCCGTTGCCGCACTCCTGCGCAACTGCCTGGCACTGTGTTTGCGCTGAACCCTGCCCTCCAGCGGTTGCCCCCTGCCCGCCTGAGCCGGCTTGTGCCCCCGAAGTTGCCCCTGAGCCCTGCCCGCTGCCCTGTTGGGTTGATGGCAATCCGGGAAACTGCAGCGGATTTTGCCCAGTGCCTTCCTGCGGCTGCATGAATTGCATTAATATTTTTGCAAAATCAGGAGTGCTGCCCCCGTTGTTTGCTTGCGCTGCAGGCAATAAAAGAGTAGCCGCCGCAAAAAGCAGAACGAGCACAAAAATCGCCATGACAGCGCCAATGAGGTATGGTCCAACCTTAAAGCCCCCATTTTGAGGCGGGGCCGCCCCTTTTTCTTTCTTCGGCATATTCAGAGTATGCCGAAAACGTTTAAAACATTGTTTTAGTTTTACAAATAAAACATGTTTTTTGCCGGCTCGGATTTTCTTGCCCGCTCCTGCGTTTAAGGCATGTTTTCATTTTTGCCCGCACCTGCGGCTAAGGCCCGCTTTTCATCCAGCGTTTCATTTTGCATGCGCCTGTGCATGATATTTTTCATCTTTTCTTGTGCCTGCGATTAAAAATCTTCTCTCCCTCGTTTTTTTGTGGATTCATATTGCCATGCTCTTGAGCTTCTATATTCCGGGCTGAAGAGCTCTGCCAACGGGCTTAGCTCAAAAGAGGCGCAGGCCCGCCTTGCAAAATACGGGCACAATGCAATAGCCGAAAAAGACCGGCGGCAATGGCTTGACATATTGCGGGTGCAGCTCACAAGCCCCCTTCTCCTCCTCCTTTTTGCAGCTGCTATAATTGCCGGGGCGTTCGGTGAAGTAATTGATGCGCTAATTATAATGCTTGCAATAGCGCTTTCTGCCGCCCTTGGCTTCTGGCAGGAATACAAATCGGAAAAAGTCCTCTCCCACCTAAAGTCCCTTATCTCAAACAACGCGGTTGCGCTGCGGGATGGGGATAAATCGCAAATAGATTCGCGCAACCTGGTTTTAGGCGACATAATTTATGTTGGGGAAGGCGACATAGTCCCCGCGGACGTGCGCATAATTGAGAGCAGCGGAATTTTGGTTGATGAGAGCGTGCTAACAGGCGAATCCGCGCCAGTCTCAAAAGGGGCGGCTTCCCCCTCCAAAGCCTGCACCCAGCCCCAGAGCATAAAAAACGGGCTTTTCATGGGCACTACTATAGTAGGCGGGCAGGCTGCGTGCATGGTTGTAGCCTGCGGGGCAGATACCTTCTTTGGAAAAACCGTATCTATTTTCAGCTCCAAAATCCCCCACTCCGACTTTGAGAACCAGATGGAGCACTTTGGAAAAATGCTCATCTGGATAGTCTTTGTGCTTACCGCTTTTGTATTTGCAACAAACTTTCTCTTGCAGCACGGGGAAAACCCCTTTATAGACTCCGCCCTTTTTGCCCTCGCCATAGCGGTAGGCATAGCCCCGGAAGCCCTGCCTGCGGTGGTTTCCATTTCCCTTGCGCAGGGAAGCATGGCCCTTGCAAGGCACAAGGTCGTCGTAAAAAAGCTCATTGCAATAGAGGATTTGGGAGATATGGACGTTTTGTGCACGGACAAAACAGGCACCCTCACCCTTGAGCTTGAGCTTGAGAAATTCATAGATTTGGACGAGAAGGACAGCCACGACGTGCTAAAATACGCCCTTGTGTGCAACACCTCTTACGGGAGAAAAAAGCTTGCCGGAAATTCGGTTGATGTCGCAATACGAAAATACGCGCTCTCACACCGCATAAATTATTCCTCCATAAAAAAGCTCTGCGAAATTCCATTTGATTTTGAGCGCAGGCGCATGGGCGCAATAGCAATTGATGGCAAAAAACGCATACTAATAGTAAAGGGCGGGACTGAATCCGTATTGTCTGCCTGCTCAAAAATACGCGCCGCCGGGCGCACAATTTCCAAAAAGAGTTCGCAGGCAAAAGAGATAATTCAGGCCTCCCGCCTCTATTCAAGCATGGGCTACACTACCCTTGCGGTAGCCTATAAGGAAATAAGCAAGAAGGCGAAATATACCTCGCGGGATGAGGGCGGGCTTACCCTCATAGGATTTTTGCTACTCAAAAACCCGCCTAAACCTACAGTGAAAAATACCCTCCTGCGCCTTGAGAAGCTAAACGTGGCCCTTAAGATTTTAACAGGCGACAGCGGGCTTGTTGCGCAAAAGCTCTGCAACGATTTGGGCATGAAAATTTTGGGCGACGAGGTAATCTTGGGGGACGAAATAGGCAGGCTTGGGAAAAAAGAGCTTCTCCTGCTTGTGGAGAAGCACAACGTTTTTGCCCGCCTCTCGCCATCGCAGAAAATGAAAATAATTGAGGCCCTAAAGGCAAACGGGCATGTTGTGGGCTACCTTGGGGACGGCATAAACGATGCCCCCGCCCTTCGCTGTGCGGACGTCGGAATTTCGGTAAATAATGCCGCAGACGTTGCAAAAGGAGCTTCGCACATAGTCTTATTGCAAAAGAGCCTTGCGGTCATCTGCGACGGAATTGAGGGGGGCAGGCGGATATTTTCAAACATCATAAAATACATACTAAACACCATGAGCGCAAACCAGGGGAACATGCTAACCGTTGCAATTGCCTCCATCTTTTTGCCCTTCTTGCCCATGCTGCCGATTCAAATTCTTCTTCTAAATATAATTTCGGACATTCCCATGCTTGCAATAAGCTCGGACAATGCGGACAAGCACGCGCTGGTGTCCGCGCAGAAATGGAGCAACTCATTCATTCTGAAATTCATGGCATTTTTCGGGGTTATAAGCGCGGTATTTGACGGGATATTTTTGTACCTTGTTTATGTAATGTTTAATTCGGCAGCGCCTGAAGTTCGCACCGGGTGGTATTTGTATTCAATCCTGTCCGAGATTTTGATTCTCTTTTCTTTGCGCACGCGGCTATTTGCATTTTCATCCTCGCCATCAAAGTGGCTAATTCTCTTTGCTCTCGGGACTTCCCTGCTTGCAATAGGCTCGGTTTATTACGCGCCATTTGCACTGCTCTTTGAGTTTGTGCCCCTTAGTGTGCCTGTTTTGCTTGCTGTAGTTGGCTCGCTTGTGGCATACTTTATAGCAACCGAGGCGCTAAAGCCGGTGTTTTATAGGTTTGTTGCACGGGGGGCGGGAATTTGAGTTAGAAAAGTTTATCCAGTCCGATATGGTTATAAATATTCAGTAGCTGAATATTCAGCAGGTGAATATATGAAATTTATCAATCGCAAGGATGAAATGGCCTCTCTTGAGGAATACAGCTCTCACGCAAAGCGCCAGCTTGTGGTGCTGGCCATCTCCGGCCTTCGCCGGGTGGGCAAGACCACGCTGGTGCGCGAATTCATCAAAGACAAGAAAGAAATATACTTCTTCGTCTACGAGTCCAAGACCTCAAATGAGCTGCTGGTTGAGTTCCAGTCTGAACTGAGAACCCACGGGCTTTTGGGCGAACTGGAGTCAGTCGATTCTTGGGGCGGATTCTTTGATTTACTCTTCAAGCGGGCAGAAGGGTGCGTGGTGGTGTTCGACGAGTTCCAGAATTTCACGATCGTCCACCCGGCGGTGTTCTCTATCCTGCAGCGCCACTGCGACGAGAACAAGCAGGCGGCTTTCACCCTCATCCTCTTAGGCTCCCTCATAGGCCTTTTCAAGAAGATATTTGAGGATCGCAAAGAGCCCCTTTTTGGCAGAATTTCCGTCAATATTAAGCTGGAACCCTTCAGCCTGCGCCACAGCCTGACTGCCATCCAGCTCTTAGGCTATTCTGACATGGAACAGATGCTCAGCCTCTACGCCATATTCGGAGGATTTCCAAAATATTATGCAATCATGGAACAGTTCGGCCTCGCCCAAAAAGCTCCGCAAGACGTCATCCAGTACCTTTTTGCCAACGACAACGCCCCGCTGGAATCCGAGGTGCAAAACATCTTAAGCCAGGAGTTTGGGCGGCGCAGTCCCCTGTATTACTCCATCCTCCACTCCATCGCGGCCGGCACGACC
>JAZDKV010000007.1:0-11847 GCA_043802645.1 Microcaldota archaeon
GCGCTCCTCAATTGAGAATTCCTCCTCCCTCTTTGCAAGAGAGAGGCCCCTGAATTCCTCCTTTAGCAAAAGCTCCAAATCAATATCGCCGTAATAATACTCTTTTTTCTTTGAGCGGGCATAGCGCAGAAGGGCAACAAGGGATTCAAATTGCAAAATCTGCCCTATCTTTTTGGAGCGCGCGGGAGCTTCCTTGGGCTCAAGATGCGAGCTTTTGAATATCATCCTTTTTCCCGCAGTGTCAATTTTTACGTAGTTTCTGGGCTTTGCAAATATCTGGGCGCTAAAAATCCCCTCAGGGCTGAATTCGTTGATAAAGCATGAAAGCCTGAGCATCAGCCTATCAAACGGTGCGCTTGAGGGATTTTTGGCAACGTTTCTGTACCTTGGGTCCTGAACCTGAAGCACAACATAGTGGCTTTTTGTGCGGGACTTGTTGCGCTTTAAGTATGAGTGCAAAAAGCGCGCATGGTCCTGCTCATACTCATCCATCCCGCGAATCCCTTTCTTTTTTGCATATTGCACGTCCCTTGCAACGTTTGAGAGGTACTGCCCTATGTCCACCTCCTCCGACTGCACAAGGTGCATTATCGGGTGCACGAGCTGGCGCAAATAAGTCTCATACGCGCCAATTTTCCCCTCCTTTGCCTCCTCCGAGAGGAGCGGGAAATTAATCGGCGTGACTTTGAGGACGGCAATTACCCGCCCGTCAAGCGTGATTATTTTGTCCTCCTCCTCCGAGCGTATGTTCGCAAGGAGGTTGGGGTTTTTCTCAAGCTTTTGGTGGCGCGAGCCGAAGTAGTAGTTAATTCTGCGAGCGATCCACTTGTCCACGTTTGCAAAAGTAAAAAGCAGGCAGCCAAAGAGGACAGTGCCCCAGATGAATATGCTGTCGGATGAGCCCTCAAGGAGACTGTCCGCCACAAGGTACGAGCCATAGGTTATGAGAAATCCCAATATAGGGTATGCCAACTGCTTTAGAGTGACTATGCCTCCAAGGCGCTCATCCACGTCAAAGGTGTCTTTTGAGGGTATAGTCCTGTATCCGGGCATCAGTCATCCCCCTTGCCTGCCCCCCCGATAAACACAATTCCGGAGAGGAAGGCTATTGAGAGCACGAGCAAATTAACAAATCCGAAGAAAACTATGAATGACGCGGAGAAGAAAGTGCTTGCAAAGCTGCCGGCAAGGGCAGGGTCCTGCGTCTGGACAAGAATGTTGTATATTAGCAGAAGTATCGCGTTGAGAATTCCAAGCCCCATCGCCGCAAAGGTAACAGTGAGCGCCGCCTTTCCAAATCCTCTCGTAGCGGAGGTGAAGAAGAGCAGCAGGGTGAAAGGGAAGAACAAAATCATCCCTATTACCGTTATGTAGCGGGCAAGAAGTATGAGGTATGAGAGGTTCAGGAAGGGGAGCACCAGCTTTAGCATCTCGTAATTTTCAACCACGAATTCGGTTGAGAGGGTCGCCTGCGAGAGGGTGGATGAGGCATCCGTGCCTGCAATCCAGGTGGAGACCGAATTGACCGCGGAGATGGAATCCTGAATAATTGAAAATGACGCATACGAGAATATCACGAAGACTATGAGCCAAACATATTGGTGGAGGGCTTTTGAGCGCTTTGAGGGGTTGAAAATGTTCAGTATAAGATACAATGAATTGAACGCCCATGCCACCCTAAAGAGGGTAAGGGCTATAAGAACCATATTTGAATACGTCGTCTTGTATGGGGTTATGTCCGGGTTTGCAACGACAAGGGGCGCTATATTTGCAACAAGGACGCTTGCCGTCCTTCTCATTGAGGAGAATTCTGTCGCTATCCGGTAGCTCTCCGAGCATTCGCCCAAGTGCCTTACCGCATTGTCAAAATCGTAATTTTTGCAGGCATCAAGGGTAGCCTGCACGTCAAGGCCGCTTACGGTGTCTGTCGCCTGCGCATGGGGCATAGCCACGAGGGCTGCAAAAAGCAGAAGGGGAGCAAGAGCCCATGCACTGCCGGATCGCCTGCGCATCAGAAACATCACCAAGGAACTAACAATGATTACTATTAAAAATATTGGCAAGGCTCCTGCGACGAGAGAGCCAATCTCCCCCCCATTATCGCCCCCGCTGCCTTTTCCGGGGACAAAAACCGTCTGCTCCGCCTGCGCATATTCGTCCGAGCCGACCACATTCACGACTACAGTCTGCGCAGATTCGCGCTGGCTTACCGATATCGCCGCGCTGCCAAAGGCGTCTGTCTGTTTTGTGAGCGGCTTTCCCTCAACCATGAACTGCACGTCAAGCCCCTCTATGGGGTTTGAGAGCTGGTCGGTTATGTTTGCAATGACAAGCGCCTGAGCGCCGCTTACATTCTCCACTTTTAGGGACAAGCTTGCAATTGAGCGCGCAGTAGTGCACGCATCCTCCACCTGGCGGGAGCCAAACGGGGTCTCCATGTAAAACTGGCAATCGGACTCGCTAATATTGGGGTCATCTATGTAGAGCTTGTAGCGCAGCTTCGCATGGTAAATGCTGCCATCATCATCCTCAACAAGGGATGTCACGTGCAGCGTCCCGCCGCGCGAGGGGGAGGGAATCAAATCAAGCTGGAGGACGGGGTAAATATCCCCCCTCTCCACGATTTTCAGGTCGTTTTTTCTAAGGGTAAAAGACTGCCCCTTCACCGTAATCTGGTAGTAAAGAAAGTCTTTTGGAAGCTGCAAATCCACGACTCCCCTTGCAAACCCCTTGCTTGGCACTGCCATGCCGTTTGAATACGAGAAAGCGTCTGAATACCTTTTTACCGGGAGCGAGACGCTCAAATTCACGCTGTCTTTTGTAAAGTTTGAGATGTTGAGAACGCAGCTTTGCGTAATAGTGCAGTTTGCGCCCTCGCAATCGGTCGTGTTTTCCCATCTCCACAATTTCTGCGCATAGCTTGCATTTACCTCAAGGGAGTATGTGAGGTTTTTTTGCTGCCCTTCTGCAAGCTCGTTTGAGAACTGGACAATCTGCCCTTCAGTCGCATATGAGCCTATGCTGCTCTTCTGGGACACCTTGTATCCGTCTATGCCGTATTCCTGCTTGCACCATTTTTCATTCTGCGGGTTAGGCACGACAAAATCCACGTTGGATGCCCCAAGGATTAACGCCTGGTTTGGCACGTAATAGAATTTCCCCTCCTCGCTATATGCGGAAGGGTAGATGTTGAGCAGGCGAATCCAGGTGTTTTTTAGCGAATTGTTTGAGTAGTAATCCCCGTCCGAGATGTTCAGGCCGCCAAAAGTTGCATTGTCATAATAATCCGCTATCGGCAGGCGCGAGTTCCAAAAGCGCACCCAGTCCTGATTCTCGTCAGGGTAGAGCCTGCGGATAATTCCAAGAAGCACGCTCTCGCGCGATTCATTTGAAACCTTCTCAAGAATGGAGCACGTATTTGTGTCCCTGTAAAAAAAAGTGCAGTTGAGGGGGTAGGCGGCAGGCTTTGCGGGAAGAAGGTAATCAGTAAGGTACTGGTAATCGGTATATGCGCCGGAGATAATAGCAATCTCCGAGCCGGCAAAAAGCAGCAGAACCCATAGGGCCAGCACCAGCTTTTGCATTCAAATCACGCTTATGGGCAGATTAGTAAGCGCAGCCGCAAGAAGCGTAACCAAAAACGCAATTGTACCGTTATGCCTCACCGACGGGTCGGGATATGCAATCATGGCAAGGGAAACAAGCATCACAATCATCAGCATAACGTTTGTGAGCATGTTCAGGTTCGTTATGAGCTCAGTAAGAATCTCAACCATTTTTTCCCCCCGCCCCTTTTGCCTCTAACCCCTAGAGGCCGCAGATTGACGTCTCCATGAAAAATCTTAGCGCCTGCATCCCGAGTATGTATAGCACCATAGCCCCAAGAGAGCCCAAAATCATCTTTGAGCCGTAATCCCTCCACTGGGGAAAAGCGGCCCCCGATATAGTGGCAATGCCTGTGAGGAAGACAAGAAATACTACCAAGAACATGCCTTTGAGCACCCACTCGCGCACAAAGATGCAAATCTTTGAATTTTCAGTCCACGGGCTGTCAATCGTCTGGTCCCCTGAAGTTATCGTAAGGTTTGCGTTTATTGCAGTCTGGTTGGACTGCGCAAAAACCGCAAACGAGCCTATAAGCACTACAAGCGCCAATACGGGCATAAATATTTTCATAAAATCCCCATCCTGATGGTATGCCCATAAAACGGCTGGCACATATATAAATATAGCCCATAGCTCCCGCATTGGCGCCATGCCAATAACAATAAAAATAACGCCGAAGTATAACTGCCATGTCCTTTGGCAAAATAATTGTTGGCATTGTCCTGCTTCTTCTTGCCTTTTTTGCCATCAAACAGGCCAATCCGGGCGTACCGGATGCAGGGGCATTTTTACTATCCATCCTCATATCCGCGGCTTTATATGAATGGGTCTCGAGGCGCCTGCATGTCTGAAGAGGCAAAACTCCAAGAGCTTGAAATCAGGATTTCCAAATTGGAAACACAGACCGAAGACTTCGTATCTATCCGCCGTTCTGTCCTGCAACTGGCGTTTATAGGCACCATGGCAGGCCTGATTGTTGCCCTTCTCAAATTAATCGGTGTTGTTTCATAGGGTTTTTCAATGGACTACTCGCTTCTATTTGACGCCCACACGCATTTTCACGAAGGGATGGGCGAGGGGCAGAAATTCTGCCTTTCCGGCTACTCGCACAAGTCAAACGCAGAAGTTTTGCAAAAAATTCCGGCGTTAGAAAATGCCTGCTTCTCCCTAGGGCTTGGCCCGCAGGAAATCCAGCGAGATGATTTGCACCCCGATTTTGAGGCCTCCCTGCAGGATGCAATTTTGCAGATTGAGGGGCAAAAAGAAAACCCCCTTTTTGCAGCCGTGGGGGAAGTGGGGCTTGACAACCACTGGGGCAAAACCCCGGAGCAGCGCTTTAGGCAGTTTGAGGCTTTTGAGCGCATGATTTCGCTCTCAAAAAAACTTGGAAAGGCTATTGTAGTGCACTCGCGGGACGCGGAGAACGAGTGCATAGCCCAGCTTCTTGCCGCCGAATGCAAAAAAGTGATGATGCACTGTTTTAGCGGCAAGCTTGAGGAGGCAAAAAGGGCGGCAGACGCGGGCTTTTACATCTCAATTCCCCCGCTAAAAAACAAGGAGAGGAAAAAAATCATAAAAGAAATTGATTTGGATTACCTTCTTGTGGAGTCGGATGCGCCATACCTTGGAAAAAAATCAGCGGACGCATATTTTAGCGCGAAAATGATTGCCGAATATAAAAATTTGAAAATTGAGGGGGTTTTAGATTCAACTGCGCAAAATGCGCGCAAACTGTTCGGAGTCTAACGCATACTGAACTTAGCGGGCACTCTTTTTCCCTCTTGAGAGGAAATCCTTGGCGCTCATCTGGGAGTATTTTCCCTCTTCAACCTCGCGGTAAGCGGCCTCGGTGCGCCGGGCAAATCCTATATCTTCCTGTATAGTGTTGTTTATGCCTGCCATGGCAAGATCAGGCTTGCTGAAATATAAACGCATTTTCATCAATCATTTATACAAAATATCTACTCTGGCCATATTTTAGATATTGTAACTTCTGTTCTCGGATGATTTCCCTCCTCATTTACCACTTTTGTAAATCTCAAGCAGTTTTTTTCAAAGAATTTCTCTATTCTAAGCCTCTCCAGCGCATCCTCAATTCTTTTAACTGCCGTTCTCATGCCCAATAAGAAAAATAATGTACGCTCTTTCTCAACCTGCCGTTCACAAAACTGTACGATGTCTTCAGTATTTGTTTCTGTCTTTACAAACAAGGTTGTTTTTTGCCATTCACTTACAATCTCATCGAAAGTCTCCTCAAGTTGTGTCGTAGTATAATTCTTTTCCTCTTTGAGGGTATATAAAAATCTCAATATGACCTTAAAGAACGGAGTTGATGGCAAGTTCGCTATCTTTATCAAATGCTTTCCATTTGGTTTTCTCATAACTTGTTCCTTTATTTTACCTACCCGCTCTCTGTTTTCCAGCCTATCCTGCCTATGATACCGTGCAATAAGAATGCCTGCCCTCAAAACATCAATGTACCTATAGTTGGGTATAAACATCTGAAGCTGCTTGTACTCACTTCCCTCAGCTATGGAACTCAAAGTTTTAGCTTCTTCCTTGTCGGGTACAAATGCATATTTGCTTTCCAAATGTTTTCTTCGTATCAACTCCTTCAATGAAGCATATCCGCTCTTTGTAAAATCGTATACTCCCCTTCCAACCAAAACTGTAAGTATCTCCTTGAGGGGCAATGCCGATAACTCTTGGATAAGTGTGGGGATGTCACTGACCACCACAGCCACCTGATTCCAAACGCTCTCTGAGGAACCTAGAGATGGACAGGGGGGTTCCGTCTATTACCTTAAGAGAGCCCTTTATCAGGGCAGCATCCTCTATCTTCAAATGCTTAGATGGAAATTCCTCGGAAGGAATCCTTTTTCCAGACGGGGAAAGTATATACTCTTCCCCATCAATATCGTAGTCAAAAGCCCGAAGCAGTAGCAATGCCTCCTTCTTCCCAAGCTGCTCAAAAACAACCTCGTCTGCCATATATACGCCCCTATCCTACCTATGAACAGGTATACAAATTATAAAACAGTTGCCTTAGCAAATGATGTTCAACACTAATCTGCTGTATAAGACATATATAAATGCCTCAGCGTTATTGACCTTGCCAAAAGCCCCAAATATGCTTAACACGGTTTGAAAAAACGGATAGCTTATCAGCAAAGCCCTCTGTTAATTTCGACATTGAATACATCTGCCCTTTCTCAGTCTAGTTTTTAAGTGTGGCATTTGTTATACTATCATGCCAGACGATGTTCTTGAGAAATTGAAGGCGCTTCTTAAAACAAAGAAGAAAAAGCGCCCCGACAAAAATATAGCTCTAATGGTGGACGGGCCAAACACAATACGAAAAGAATTTCGCATAGACTTATTCAAGGTGCGCCAGAAAGTTGAGCAGTATGGCAAGATAAAAGTTGCAAAGCTATTTTTGGACCAATATGCCTCTGACAAGCTCATAGAGGCGGCGGCAAACCAGGGCTATGAGCCGATAATTTCAACCGGGGACGTGGACGTTACAATGGCGGTAGACTCCATCTGCCAAGTGTATAACCCCAACATACACATAATCGCCCTCATGACGCGCGACATAGATTTTCGGCCGGTTCTCATACGGGCAAAAGAGCTTGGAAAAGAGACAATAGTAATCGGAATGGAGCCCGGATTTTCAGTTGCCCTCAAAAACACCGCAGACCTTGTCATCATGGCTGATTCGGACTAAATGCCCAAGCAGGTTTAAAAGCAATAAAGCCTTCTTTTGCCTTGAGGGTTTGTTTTGAGAATAGCCATGCTTGGGTGGGAGTTTCCTCCGTTTATTTCGGGGGGGCTTGGGGTGCATTGCCTTGAGCTTACCACACGGCTTGCAAAAATGGGGCATCAAATAGACTTCTTCATGCCCACCTGCAACCAAGAGCTAAAATCCCCACACAAAAACATACGCCTCATAGAAGTAGCGCCTACAAAATTGCGCCCGTATTTTCACATGGACAAAAAAGGCCGGCTTGCAACTTACGGGCAGGATTTGGTGCGCGCAGTTGAGGCTTATTCCAAAATGGCGGCCAAAATGCTTGAGGAGAACCATAAGCAAAACCCCTACGGCTTAATACACGCGCACGACTGGCTCACATCGCGCGCCGCCATCTTGGCAAAAGAGAAAATCAAAACTCCCCTCGTGCAGACAATACACTCAACAGAGTACGACCGCACTTCCTCCCCGTGGGATTTGATACTCGCAATAGAGCGGGACGCGGCAAAAAATCCGGACATAATAATTGCCGTATCAAAAAGGACCGCAGAGCAGGTCGTGCGCCTCGGTGCAGATGAGAAAAAAATACGCGTGGTTTACAACGGGGTGGATTCAGCCAAATACAAAAACGGCACGCAAAGCCCGCTTCTGCGCTCTCTGCGCGGCAAAAAAATAGTCCTATTCTTGGGAAGGCTTACCGAGCAGAAAGGGCCGGTGCAGTTTTTGCATGCGGCAAAAAGGGTGCTTGAGAAAAACCCGAATGCAATTTTCTTGGTAGCCGGAAAAGGGAGCATGCTCCCGCTTCTAATCAACCTCACAATCGAGCTTGGCATATCAAAGAGCGTGAAATTCCTTGGCTTTTTGCCGGAGGCCGAGCAGCGCAGCATCTACTCCGCCGCAAACGTCTATGTCATGCCCTCCACCTCCGAGCCTTTCGGCATAGTCACGCTTGAGGCAATGGCGTCGGGAACTCCTGTCATAATAAGCAAAACTTCCGGAGTCTCCGAAGTCGTAAAATCCGCGCTCAAGGTGGACTTCTGGGACATAAACGGAATGGCGCAAAAAATTATAGCCGTGCTAAATTACCCCCCTCTTGCAAATTCAATGCGCGAGAGGGCGAATGAGGACGTCTCGCGGCTTACGTGGGAGAAAACCGCCGAAGAAACCTACAAAGTATATGAAGAGGCGCTTGGGGCGCACAAGGGGTAATTTGATTGAAAGTTTGCTTCTATTTCCAAGTGCACCAGCCTATGAGGCTTGCGCAGTTTTCAGTCTTTGAGAAGAGCGGCGCGGACATAAACTCCCGCTATTTTGACCACGGCCTCAACAAGCAGATAATGGACAAGGTCGCAAACAAATGCTATTTGCCAACAAACAAAATACTCCTTGATGCCCTTGAGCAAAACCCGGAGCTTCGCATCTCCTTCTCAATTACTGGGGTATTCTTGGAGCAGGCCAAAATGTGCAACCCGCAAATAATAGAGTCTTTTGCAGCCCTTGCAAAAACAGGCAGGGTGGAATTCCTCTCGGAGACTTACTACCATTCACTCTCGTCCCTCTTTGAGGGAAAAAACGAATTTGAGGAGCAGGTTCAGCTGCACGACAAAATCATAAGCGAATTTGCAAAGCCCTCAAAAGTGCTTCGCAATACCGAGGCGATGTTCTCAAATTCAATCGCCCACATGGCAGAGCGCATGGGATACGATGGCATAATGACTGAAGGGTACGAGTCCCTTCTTGGCTGGCGCTCGCCAACTTATTTGTATTCGGTAAAAGGCTGCCCAAAAATAAAGGCGCTTTTGCGCCACTACAAATTATCGGATGACATAGGCTACCGCTTCTCGCAAAAATCCTGGGAGCAATACCCGCTCACCGCGCCAAAATATGCAAACTGGCTCTCTGATTTGCAGGGCGACTGCGTGAACCTTTTCATGGATTATGAAACTTTCGGGGAGCACCACTGGGAGGACACCGGCATACTGCAATTTTTGCGCCATCTTTTCGGTGAAATCTCAAGCCACAAGCACCTTGAATTTTCAACTCCCGGCGAAATTGCAAAAACAATTGAGCCGCGCGGGGAAATAGATTCGGAAAACGTAATCTCGTGGGCGGATATGGAGAGGGACACTTCGGCGTGGCTTGGAAACCAGATGCAGCTCTCCGCATGGAACGAGCTTACCTCAATTGAGAAGCCGCTCAAAGCCCTCAACGACCCGGAGCTTTTGCGCGCGTGGAGGCACCTGCAAAATTCGGACCACCTCTATTACTGCTGCACAAAATCGCTCTCGGACCAGGACGTGCACAACTATTTCTCCCCGTACGATTCGCCCTTTGACTCCTACATAAACTACATGAACATTTTGCAGGACTTAAAAGAGGAAGTAGGGGCGCGGATGAAACAGTAGCTATTTCTGCTGCGGGAATATCTCTTTGAGATATTTTATCGAGGTAGGTATCAGAATCAGCACTCCTCCCAAATAAAAAATGCCAAGTTGCATCACTTCAAACTCTTTCATTTCCCCCATGCCTCCGTATTTCAAGATAAGTATCCCGTTTAAGAGGGCAAATACTGATAGCACCAAGGATACCCTCTGCCAATAGTCCCATGGGGTTATTCTTGCAAGATAAGCAGGCACAACCGAAAATATCGCGAGCAATGTAACCAGCATTCCAAAAATAGAATAAACCAGGACCTGAATGCCAGTCGAGCTAATCAGCATCTTAAACACAAAGACCGGTGAGATAAGGAACACCAGTGAAACAACTACTTCCAGCAGAAAAAATAATTCGCTGGCAAACATCACCACTTTATTTGCAAAAAAGGCCACCGCTCTCCCCTCACTTTGGCAGGGCTTTGAGGATTTCCAAAATAATATAAATCCCGAAGACAAGGACAATCGCAGCCTTCACAATTTCAAGAGCGTCTTTGCTTATTGCCCCCTTCATAAGAGCACCAGACATACTAAAAACACAATCATTAAAAATCAATGCAAGTGCAGGCCGGGCAGAGCGACACGTACCAGCCGCCCTCGCGCTCAATTACTGCTGAAAATCTTTTGGCGGATTTCATTAGCTTACCATTTAAACCGAGGCAGCCGCGCCATAAAAGAGTATCGTATGCGTGTGTTTTGGGCAAACTTTGCTCACGGGCTTGGCAGGTGCAGCCGGCGCTGCTGCGCCGTCGTCCCTGCAAGCCCTCGCCCCCCAAACGCTTCGCGTTTGAGGATCCTGTGCACTTCGTGCACAGTCCAATCAACCGCCTGCTGGCAGTTGATTGTCTCGGGCTTGGCAGGATTTGAACCCGCAACCTGCTGGTCCGAAGCCAGCCGCTCTATCCAAGTTGAGCTACAAGCCCATCAAGATTTCTCTTTGGGAAATAGTATTAGCCAGCACGGTATTTTTATACTCTTTCTACTTTAGCTTCCCATGCAGAGAAGAATATCGCGCTCGCTAAAGCTTGAGAAAATAAAATCAATGGCGCAAACCCTGCAGGAGAGCGAGTCTTTTGGCCCTGCCCTTTTGGTAGGGGCAGCATCCCTCTTTTTCTTCCTCGCAATCCCCTTCTACGGAATATACGCCTCAATTATTCTTGCGGCAATTTGCGCAGCGGCAGCATATTACCGCCCGAACATCGGGGCCGCCCTAATGCTTTTTGCCGGATTATTTGCAATAGCCCACCAGTCCACCGGGCTTGCATGGCTATACGCATTTGTTTTCATGGGCTCGGCAGTGCTTGAGATGCGCTTTGCCCCCCAAATTTTTGACTGGAGGCTATATGCCTACACTATACTAGTAGTAGGCAGCGCGTTTTCCCCAATCCCCTTTGCCGGGGCAATAGCATTTATCGCCTTTGCTTTCGGCTGCCTGCAGCTAGGCTCTGAGCGCTCAATAGTATTTTCCCTATTTTCAATCTCGTGCGTGATGCTTCTCTCATCCCTCTGGGGAGTTCCAAACGGCATGGGGCTTTTTGTGGGCAACGGCCAGATTTATGCGCCCTACCTTGATTCCCTCATGCTAAAGGCTCATGAGGTGCCTATACAAAATCTCGTTTCCGGGCTTATCGGCGCGGCCGCCTCCATGCTCTCTTTTGCGGGCTTGCAGTCTCTCTTTGAGGCTTTGGGCAAATCAGCCATGAATCTTGCGGATCTTCTCATAAGAGGCCCACTTCTCATGATATTGGGGGCCTTTTGCATAGGCGGCTATGCCATAGGGTATTTGCCCGCCAAATTAAAGAAAAACGATTTCAGGCAGGCAATCTCCTCCGCCCCCATTCTTCTCGGTGGGCTTGCAGCCACCGCCGCCTCTATAGTATATGGGGGTGCCCCCCAATTTGCCCCTCCCGTTTTTTCCCTTCTTGCCATAGGCGCGGCGGCAGCCCTTGATGTAAGCAAGACAAACCTAAGCCGCGAGGAGCAAATACTTGCAAATCAGGCGTATAGCAAATTCGGAAAATTCGGGGAGGAAAAGGCAGAAATTCCAAACGTAAAACT
>JAZDKV010000008.1:0-4814 GCA_043802645.1 Microcaldota archaeon
CTATCCAAATGCCGACGTGCACGAAATCCTCTCAATAAACAAAGTCGGTTCCGGCCCATCCGAATCCTACGTCCTGCGCGCAAGGGTTTCATCCGGCCTTGACACGCCCTGTCCGGAAAGGGTGGAAGTAGAGTATAACTACCCCTCAAGAAATTTTGTAAAGACCGACGACAAAGTGGTTTCCGGCTGCCAGGTCTGCCAAGACAACAAGCAGAGCTGCCACATCTCATACCCGGAAGAAGCAATTATCGCCTCCCACACGTACGAGGGAACGCAGAGGATAACCGATTACATACTGCAATACCCCAAGGCTTTCCCGCAGGCAACCCTCCTCCTAGATTATAACGGGCTGAAAAACGTCTGGCAAATTTCCTGGAGTGCCAAGGAGGCATCTTACTCAATAACCGCTTATATCTCGCAGGCAGATAACCAGGTCATCTCAATAGATACGCAGGACAACTCCCAGTAGGTGCTCCAAATGGCTTTTAGCGCGCAAAACTTTCTCAAAACCCAAATAGGGGATGCAAAATCCAAAATCGGCCAAAAGCAGGCCCTTGTAGCCCTCTCCGGAGGGGTCGATTCCTCGGTTGCTGCCCTTCTGGTATCCAGGGCAATAGGCAAAAACCTGCACGCCGTATTTGTGGACACGGGCCTCATGCGCCTAAACGAGGCGGCGCAAGTAAAAGAGGCTTTTGCAAAAAGCGGGCTAAACCTGCAAATAATCAATGCAAAAAAAGAATTCCTCTCAAATCTAAAAGGCGCATCTGAGCCTGAAAAAAAGAGGAAAATAATCGGCAAAACTTTCATAGAAATTTTTGAGAAATATGCAAAAGGGCACAAAATAGAACTCCTCGTGCAGGGGACAATAGCCCCAGACTGGATTGAGTCCGGAGGCGCCGGGCGCGACACGATAAAATCCCACCACAACGTAGGCGGCCTGCCAAAAAACATGAACCTTCAATTATACGAGCCGCTTAGGGATTTGTACAAGCACGAGGTGCGCATGTTGGCGGCAGAGCTAAAGCTGCCCGGGCAAATATGCACCCGCCAGCCATTTCCAGGCCCCGGACTGGCAGTTCGCATAGTAGGTGAAATCACTGAAGAAAAAATAGAAATAGTCCAAAAAAGCTGCGAAATAGTTGAGAAGGAAATTGAAAAAGCCTCGCAAGAAAAAAATATGGAGCGCCCCTGGCAGTATTTTGCAGCCGTCCTTGACACAAAAACAGTCGGCGTGCGCGGGGATGAGCGCTCCTACATGTACACCGTAGTCGTGAGGGCGGTGCGCTCGCTTGATGGCATGACCGCGAACTTCTCGCACATCCCGCCTGAAATTTTGGAGAAAATCTCCTCAAGAATAACAAACGAGGTCTCCGGCGTGGGGCGCGTGCTCTACGACATAACAAACAAGCCGCCCGCAACAGTTGAGCTTGAATAATTCAGCGGCTTTGAGCCCAACTCGCGCAAGGGCATGGTTTAAGCCCGTGGAGGCTCACTTGGCGGGAATCTGTGAATATCTCTCAAGGGTTAATCCAATTAGCCCTTTTTGAAGCTCTTTTTTCAGTGCCTCAAGGCTTCCATATAACGCCTTAATCTCCTCAAGGAGCTTCTCATCCCTCTCTTTCAGCCCGGCCTCATCAAGAAGTTTTATCTTGCCAAAGCTCTTGCAGGAGAGCGCGGAATAAATTCCGCCAAGCTTAGGCAGCTTCGCATAATTCTTGCTGCCGTTATTTCCGCCGGTCAGAAGCCATTCAGCGCCTTTTGAATCAATCTTCACCCGCCCATAGCTAATTGTATCCGCAATCTCGGTAGCCCCGGAAATTTTTGAGCTATCCATGCTCAGCATCAGCTTATCCCGCCTATGGTTCTTTGCGCCATTTCCATTCTTCGCAACATCAAAAGTTTTCTCCGCCTGTTTCTCGGCTATTTGTCCATCTGCCTTCCCGTTCTTGGCCGCCCTCACGCCATCAGATACGTGTTTTCTATACCTTTTCTGGGTCCACTTCTCCTTCATTATTCTGGATTTTTTCTCCCGTGTTTCTTCGCTTGAAAATTTAGTTTCCATTTCTTCCCTGAATTCGGGGTCTTTCCACTTGTTGATTATCGCATCGCTTATCTTTTGCGCAAACTCCTGGTTTTTCCATCGCTCTTTGGTAATATTCCTGGCTTTCTTAGTATGGTTTTTCTCATCTGCCCTTTGCACAATCTTGCTAAAACCAAAAGCTGCCTTTTTTCCCACTTCTCCCTCTCCAAACCATCCGCTTCCATATAAAAGGCAAACAAGAATTCCGTCCTCTCCATACCATCTGCTAGTCATTTGGGGGTCTCTCAAATATCTGTGTTTTACGGAATTAAGCCAGTGCTTATACTCATTTTCCTTTCCCTCTACGCCGGCCAGCATTTTTCTTTTTTCAATCTCCACTTTTGCAAGGGCCACAACATTTCTTTTAGCAAGCATAACTGGGGTTGCCGTTATGTTTTCCAAACTTCCATATGCCTCTCTAAATCCCTCAAATATCTTCTCATCGCTCATGCCTCTTCTTCTTCCCGCCCTTTTCTTTGCCGCGGGCTGCTCTGCAAGAAGTTCAATATTTGCAAATGCTCCTGTATGTGCGCCGTTCTTGCCGCCTCTGGCAATCTTTTTATTCGGGCCATCCGCCTTCGGCTGAATATTATTATCCTGCCGCACCTTTACAACACCAATCGCCATGTCCACACACTACTAATTATTTATGCCCATTCTCCTTTTTATTCCTTCATCCCCCTCTATTTTCATAAGAAGGGGCAGGAACTCTCCAATAGTTGGTCTCCCATGAAAATCCTCATAATAAACCTCGGCTCGCAGTACGCGCACGTAATATGGCGCACCATGCGCGATTTGGGAGTGGAAGCAGTCCTAAAAGAGCCAAACATTTCAGCCCAAGATGCCGATTTCTTTGACGCCTACATAATTTCAGGCGGCCCATCCTCCGTAACAAAATTAACCCCCAACGCGGCACACCGAATAATTGAAAACCTAAAAGAGGGAAAAAGCAAAAAGGCGATTCTGGGAATCTGCTTTGGCCACCAGCTCATAGCCCACATATTCGGCGCGCAAGTGCAAAAAGGTTCCTCCGGAGAATACGGAATTTCAGAGGTTGAAATAGATAAAAAGCACCCCCTCTTTGAAGGCGTCCCCAAAAAAATAAAAGTCTGGGAATCCCACTTTGACGAAATAAAATCCATGCCTAGTGAGTTTGAAATTCTTGCGCACTCCCAAACCTGCAAAATAGAAGCCTTCGCACATAAGTCAAAGCCAATTTATGGCGTGCAATTCCACCCGGAAGTCTGGCACACCGAGCACGGGGAGAAAATTCTTGAGAATTTTCTAAATTTGGCAAAAAAATCTAAATAATTTCCTCATACTCCTCTCTTATCTGCCCCGCCTCATCAAGCATCCTCTCCAAAACAGCGCAGCCCTTCTCATCGCACTCCCCAAGTTTTTTCCCGGCAAATTCCCCAAACTCATTTATATGCGCAAGAGGGTTCTTGCACCTTGTCCCCCAGTCAAAAATCGCGCACTTCATATTCTCGCAAAGCCACTCTCCCCAAATTCCCCGCGAATATTCAATCTCCAAATCTGCAATTATGGCATCCGGCCCCCTAAAGCGCAAATCCGTCCCGTCCTCCATCAAATGAAAAACCTGCTGCGCGCCCAAAAAATAATACTCAAGCCCGTCATGCACTTCTGAAATTTCCTCGCATGCCTTTGAAAACTCCCTCATGGCGCGCAAAGGCGCGGCCAAAGTAAACATCACAATCCTCTCAATTTTCTTGCCCTCATTTTCGGCTATTTTTGAAATTTCCAAAATCCCCTTTCTTAGAGTTGCCCCGGATGCCGTGGTGTCCCCTATCAAAATCGTAGCCTCGTCAGGCAGCGCCTCAAAATTCGCATATCCGGCAACTGCCTCAAAATCACCGGCAGTCCCCTCAATCTTCTGCCTTTTTATCCCCATAAAGCATTGCGGCAGGGAAACCCCAAATTGCTGGCTAAAGCCAAAATTCAAATCATAAAACAAGCCGCCTGACAAAAATACGCACTCGCACAAATTTGCCTTCTTAATTCCCTTTCCCTCAAGGGCAAGTTTTGAAATAGCCTTTGCGGCCGCCACCGAGGCCTTTTCCATCCTCTTCTGCAGCCTGATCCCCGCCAAATGCGGATTATACAAGACATCCCGAAAATTCTGGTTTGAAATTATATATGAATTTTCTGGAATGTCCATCTCGTTAATCTTGTAAAATTCAAATCCCTGCAAATCGCAGGAAACCTTCTCAAGCTTCTCATCCATGCAAAGCTATCTCAAACAAAGTTTAAATGTAAAATGCAAACAGGAATTTGCAGAAAAGCAATGAACGCTTCCAAAAACGTGTGAGCCTCTGCGAAAAAATAAGTTCTTTGGCCACGGCACCCCAAATTCAAATTCTCAAAAAAGCAATGGCCGCATCCTAAAACGTGTGAGCCCATGCGAAAAATTTGCCCGTAAGGGCAACTTGCAGAAACTTTGAACGCTTGTCGGCGTCCGGATATTCAACGAAAATTTTCACGAAGTGAAAATTTTGCGGGTGGCGCGTGCCCTTCGGGCACGGCACCCCAAATTTTCTGCTGAAAATTTGCGGGAGAGGGGATTCGAACCCCCGAAGACGCTAGGCCAATAGATGTCCCAAAACCGCATTCGGTTATAAGACCAATCGAGGTATGCGTTTGTTTCCTTGAGTCTATCGCATTTGACCGCTCTGCAACTCCCGCAAGACCTATTAGGCCAAAAAGAGTTTAAAAA
>JAZDKV010000009.1:0-4410 GCA_043802645.1 Microcaldota archaeon
TCCCTTTTCCATGCGAAGATAGCTCTATGTTTGTTTAAAACCATTTGGTATCAGCGCAGGAATTTGAGCAGGGCTGCCCCGGAGCGCACAAGCCCGCCGATTGCGCTTGGAATTGCTGCCGGAGCAGAGGAGAGCGCTGCAAACAGGGGGGCGGCGCCGGTGGCAAGGGGTTCAAGGATAAGTATTTCAATCTCGTATGGAATTTCAAGTGTTGGGGCAATCCAGTTCAGCTCGCCTAATTTTGTTGCAGCTTGCAGGGTGCGAAGGGATGCAAAATGCTCAAGAATTGCAAATCCCTCAAAGGAGCGCGCCACCCGCAAGAGCATGCCTAAGGGGAGTATGGCAAGGATGGCAATCCAGTTCTGTTTGAGGTAGAGCGCTTTGTTTTTTGCTTGGGTGAAGCCGTGGGAGAGCTCAAGGACTATGATGAATACTGCAAAGACCTCCCCGTTTAGAAGGGCCGCGTTGTAAGGCACTGAATGTGCGGGTATAAAATTGAAATCCGAGGCTACGTCTATTGCAGTAATTGAGACAAGAAGCAGGATTGCAAGGGCCACGCACCAGCCCCAGAGGCGGTACTGAAGCTTTCGCAGAGCGAGTATTTTCCTGCATTTGTCGCCCCTTAGCCATCTGGGGGGCAGCTGCACCTCTAAGGGGTCTTCGAATTTTTTGGACTGCCAGCGGTTTTTTTTGCGCCTTCTCAGCTCTTTTTTGGGCTTTGCCCTCTTCTTGGAAAACGAGTTAAAGGTGCTCATTATTACTGCTGCCTCGGCGTGCAGTGGCCTCTGGTCTTGGCTGCGCCTGCCCTTTTTCCCGGCTCGCCTTCCTTTCTTTGCCATCTTGCCGCTTGTTTTTTTGGCCGCCACGGATGAATTTTGCGCAAACAATTAATATAGATTGCCATGGGCGGATGCTTAAAAATGTGGGAAGAGAAATGGAAGCAAATGATGAGCTCATACAGGTTTGCTGAAAAAAGGCTTTTGGCCTTTTTGGTGATGATAACCTGGAGCGCTGATATTCACTGCAGCTAGTGCTAGATTTTTTTCTTTTGGAGTGAAACCCTCAGACCCTTTTCTTTTCCTTAAACTGTGAAGCGGTTTGAGGCGCCAAACCCGAAGGGTTTGTGCGTTAAAAGAAAAGGGGATATGGGCCTGGAGCGCTGATAAAAATTAGAAAAAAGAAAAAAATGGGCTTACTCTTTTTTGGCCCTGCGCTTCTTTGCGATTATTACCCCGCCAAGCAGGACAATAAGCGCTCCGAAATACCAGAATTCAAGTGCCTTGTCTATTAGCGATTTTGTGCGCACCGGCAGCATGAAGTCCTGCGTGTCCGAAAACTTCTTTCCCTGCGAATCCTCAAAATTCTCAACAAGGCTTAGAGCCTCGTCGCCATCGTTGCCGTCCTTATCCGTATGTATTTCATATACAATGTCTGCGGATTGCCCCGGCATAAGGGATTCTATATAGCGCACTGTCCCGTCCGTGCTAAACGGATATATGGGCTTTATGCTGACCTTTATGTGTCGCGCCTCCTTTGAGCCAGTGTTTGTAAAATTTATGTGCACAGTGCGGTCCTCGCCCGCAGAAAGGGGCGAGTCTACAAGGGCATTTGCATCAAACTCCGCCTTTGGCTTTATGGGCAGCATAAAGGTAAATGACGCATTTGCCGCCCCCTTGTCCTCTTTTTGATACTGGAGGTTAAGCGTGAGCGGATAGTTTCCAGCTGGCGCATTTTTTTGAGCCTCAATCAAAAATTGCGCGTTTGCGCTTGAGCGCGAGCTTATTGAGCCCAAAGACTGGGTTTGCCCTGCCCATTTTACTTCCAATTCGGGAGGGGCGCTAAGAGTTGCAAAGACAGACTGCGCCTGGCTGCTTCCTGCATTGTGCAAGGTTATGGTTATGGTGGCAGAGTCCCCCGCATATATGTCCTGCGGATTTGAGGAGGAAACTACTGCATCAAATGACGGGTCCCCCCCTACACGGATGTTGAGTGTGTTTGACTCGCTGAATTTTGAGAAGCGCTTCTCGTATGTGGTGGAGAGGGTAATCGGGTAAGTGCCGCTTTGCGCAAGCGGGTCTATGGGAATCAGGAATGAGAAATAGCCGCCGTCTGGCCAGTCGGTTGAGCAGAGGCTCTCGGCATATTGCGTGTCCGGCCCCTGCAAGGACATTGGGTACGCCATTGAAAGCTGCACCGCAACGTTGTCGGCGCAATTGTCGCTCTCCATGCTTCGTATGTGAAGCGTGAGGTTGAGCACGTGCCCCGGCTGGGCGGGAGCCTCGCTAACGCTATAGCCTGCAAGCTCAAGCTTCGGATTTAGAGAAGCAAATGATAGGGCGCAGACGGCAAGCATCGCAGCAAGGGCCAAAAACACCATGTTCGTATTTTTCATATAATTCACCTTATAGCAGCTCCCGCTTAAAGAGGGCTACACTCATTACTATTGTTCCAAGCGCAAATAGCACGAGGAAAGCAAGGTCCGGAATTACTCCTAGAACTCCAAAACCCTTTATCATGACTCCGCGCAGCGCATCGGCGGCATAAGTTACCGGAATTGCGTTTGCAATTCCCTGAAACACGGGAGGCATTGTCTCAACCGGCAAAAATACCCCGGAGAGGAAAATGGTCGGCAGCGTTGCAATCATGGCTATGGACATGTACTGCTCCTGCGATTTTGCAATGACAGACATTATCATGCCAAGGCCGGTTGCACCCGCGGCATAAATGAAAATTATGAAAAGAATGTCAATCAGGCTGCCGCTTATGGACACTCCGAAGAGAAGTATTGCGATAAAGACTATGATGCTTGAGCGGATTGCCTCAAAGACCAAATAGAAGAGGAGCGTTCCGGTAATTATAGTTACGTTTGAGGTGGGAGTAAGAAATACCCTTGTAAGCGAGCCATCTTTTCTCTCGCCTGCTACCGCGCGCCCAAGGCCCATTACCGCCCCCTGGAAAATGATGAGGGCAAGGATGTTCGGGATAAGAAAATCAAGGCCGGGCCTTCCGCTGCCATAGGGGTCTATTTCATTCATGCGTATTGGTTGCATCGAGGAGGAGGATTGCCCTGCCTCCGCTGCAATTTCTCCCAGTGAGCTTTTTGCGCCTTCAAGCTGGGTGTAAGTTGCAAATACGGCCGCCTTCTTTTGCGCCGCAAGGGCATCATTCTGCTCTGCGGCCGAATATATTTTTGCCATGCTTGCCCCAATCTTTGAATTTGAGATGGCGAGGCCCGAGTATATGCCTATCTGCTGCAGGGTTGCCTGCTGCGTGTCCCCGGCCGCCAAAGCTGCAAGAGAGCCGCTAAAGCCCGGGCCGGGAGAATAGGCTGAGGCTATTTCATTTTGATCTATGAGAAAGCCGAGGCTGTTTCTAAGAGATGTGATGCTGGAGGAGAGGGTGCTTGCGGTGTTTGAGGAGAGCTCGGACGCGCTGCGAAATTCGCTTTCTATAAGCGACATTTTCTCTTGCGCCCCATCCTGCATTGCGGGAGTGAGGGTTTTTTGCGCGGCGGATATTTGCTCTTGCACGGACGATGCGCCGGTTCCAAGGCTTGCAATGCGCTCGGAAGTTATCTTCTGCGAGAGCGCCTGCACGAATGCGCTTGTGGAAGCCTTGTTTATCTGGGCGATTGTGGGATCCGCCTCGTCCACGATTACCGAGAGTTCTGCGCTTCTGCCTGCGGCTATATCCTCTGAGAAGCCGGGGGGGATTATGAATAATATTTTGATTTGCCCCTGCTCAATGAGGCGCTTGCCCTCGTCCTGCGACGAGAGGGCTTTCTTTAAGGAGAAAATGTCGGATGAGTAAAGCTGGGAGAGAAGCTCCTGCGAATAGATGCCGTTGTCATAATTTACTACTCCGGCAGCCACGTGCTTTGGAACCTCGCCTGCAGTGTAGCCGAAGATGATTATCATGACCATTGGGAACATGAACATCATTACAAGGCGCACGGGGTCCTGGCTTAGGACCATCCAGTTCTTTTTGACTATTGCGATTATCTTTGAGAAGTCAAGGAGCTTTTCCACCGGGCCGTTTTTGCTTTTTTTGTGCTCCATTTTAGTCCCTCACATCCTTTTTTGTAAGGTTTATGAACACGTCCTCAAGGGACGGCTCGGAAATCCTTAGGTCTTTTACATGCACTCCTTTTGCGGATAGAAAAGATGATACTTTGTGAAGGGCTGCCTTCTGCGCATTGTCAAAGAAGAGCTGGATTTCGTGCGCGTCTACTACCACTTTTGAGGCGCCTACGTGCTCTTTTATCTGCTCTGCAAGCTTCTGCGTCGGCTTGTCGGTTTCTATTTTTATTACGCGCCCGCCACCGTGATTGTGCTTTAGCGCCTCTGCGGTGCCTTCGGCGATTATCCTGCCTCTGTCCATTATTGCAATTCTCTGGCAGAGCTTGTCCGC
>JAZDKV010000010.1:0-2503 GCA_043802645.1 Microcaldota archaeon
GGGATAAAAAAATAGAATTCCGCCACCTAAGCTTTGAAAACCCGCAGGCCCTCTGGTCCGAGCTCAAAAACCGCGCCCCCCTCTACGTCTCATGCTCCGCCGCATATTACGAATTCCCCTCCGGCCGGCCCATGCAAAAAAAGAACTGGCTTGGAGCCGACCTCATCTTTGATTTGGACGCGGAAGCCGATGAGCTTTCCCCGTTCATAACGCAGAAATCCTTAGACTCCATAAAGCAAAAAGCAATCGCCCTAATAGAAAATTTCCTAATCCCGGATTTCGGCTTCTCAAAATCCGAGCTCCACGTAAATTTCTCAGGCTCAAGGGGCTACCACGTGCGCGCATACAAAAAAGAGGCGCAAAAATTAGGCAGGCAAGAAAGGCGCGAAGTTGTGGATTACATAGAGGGTCTCGGCCTTGATTTCCAAAGCTTCTTCTCAGAAGAGCCAATTTCCGGCACAAGATTTACCCGCCTAATCGGCCCAAGCCCGAATATGGGCGGATACAAGGGAAAATTCGCAAGAAGGATAATCAAAATGGCGCAAGACCCAAAAACCGCCGTGCTTATTTCCCCCAAGCTCAAAAAGCCCCAGAACTCCCAAAATTTCATCGCAGGCGTGGAGCGGGGAATTTACTCAAACGTGCAAATCCCCCACGCCCTTGAGCAATTCCGCTCAATTTTTGAGCAGATGAAATTGCGCCTCACAAACCAGGTGGAAACGGACGCAAACGTAACCGTGGATACCTCAAAAATCTTGCGCCTCCCAGACTCAATCCACGGCGGCTCCGGCCTTATAGCCAAATCAATTTCAAATTCCCCCTCGCTTTCTGATTTTGACCCCCTAAAAGACGCCCTCGCATTCAAAAGCTCAAAGCCTGAGAAAATCAAAACTCTCTCTGAAATCCCCCAGCAGGAATTTGCCGGCCAAACATTTGAGAAAATAGAAAAGGAAAAAGAAATTGAATTGCCCGAAGGCTATGCGATGTACCTTGTCTGCAAGAGAAAGGCAATCCCAATCTAATTTTCCAAAATTCTCCAGTGGAAAACAACCCTGCAAAGGCATAAATAACCCGGTATGCCCTATCTTCCCATGGCAAAAGCAATTGAGTTTGTCATAGATTTGAGCCGAAAACAGGCACGCATATTCCTAGAGGATATACTGCACCCCAAGAAAGATGCAGGGCGTGATGCCTTAATCGAGAAGGCAAAGCGGCTAAACATTGAGCTCAGATAGGTGTTTTTCTGCACTATACCTCAGAGAATGCCTATGTCTCCGTATTATCGGAGAGGCACCATTCCCTTCTTCAAAATTTCAAATCCGAAAATAGCGAATTGAATGATTTTCTCCTCAAGGATTCTCTCGGATACCAAAATCTGCATTTTGGCACAACATACCTTCTTTTCTCAAAACCAACCGGAGTTCTGCTCGCCTACATTACTCTAAGCATGGGTGCGGTTAGGCTTGGGGGAGATTGGCAGGATTTTGTGTCAGGGGGGCGGAGGCTTTCGGAGTACCCAAAGAATTTTCCTAACCAGTTTCCCGCCCTGCTCATAGGGCGCCTGGCAACCAATAAAGGTGAAGAAGGAAAAGGGGCCGCCAGTCTGCTAGTGGAATACGCCCTAAAAATAGCCCTGGAAGAAAGGGGAAAAATAGGCTGTGTCTGCATCGCAGCCCACGCATACAAAGAGAAAAAAGTCACCGATTGGTATCTGCGCAAAAGTTTCAAATTCTGCTCAAGCGCAAAAAAGGGCTCCGAAAATGTGCCCATGTATTTGGAACTTGGCTAAGCCAGCCTAGGCCTTTGCCTCGCCCTCTATCTCAAAGCTTATTTTCACTTCCTTCAATTTCGTGTTCAGCTGCCTGAATTTTACTCCAGCCATGTTAAACATTTTCTTTGCCGCCACAACCGAATCTGTCTTGCCATACTTGTCAGACAAATAAATTACCTCGGTAATTCCCGACTGTATAATCACTTTGGCGCACTCGTTGCACGGAAATAAAGCAACATAAAGCCTTGCCCCGTACAAATTCTTGGTTGAATTTAGCACCGCATTCACTTCGGCATGCACAACATACGGGTACTTCGTGTCATTTACATTCTGCGCCTCGCGCGCCCAGGGCAGCACGTCGTCCGAGCATCCTGCCGGAAAGCCATTGTACCCAATCCCGACAATCTTGTTCCTCTCATCCACTATGCATGCCCCCACCTGCGTATTCGGGTCCTTGCTCCTCTTTGCCGAGAGCAGGGATATGCCCATGAAATATTCGTCCCATTTTATGTAATCTGCCCTTTTCTCCACTTTGGCGCTCTCCATACCCTCACTCTCCATGCTCCACTTATATCCACCCAAATTTTTAACACGCGCGCAACCAAAAAAGCCTTAAAATCTCGCCTGCGCTAATAGGAATATGAAAACTCAAACCGTTCTCATACTTCTAATAGTCGTTGCGGCCATCGCGCTTGTCTCCTTCAACCAGATTTTCAACAACCCACAGGTAGT
>JAZDKV010000011.1:0-4949 GCA_043802645.1 Microcaldota archaeon
GAGCCCTTCCTACTTCCAGGCCACATTCTCCATTTTCAACCCTGATTATGCGGACCAATCAAGCAAATGGGGCATAGACTGGAACGAGCTTGCCAGCATCTCGCTATCCTCTGTGAGATTGAATAAAGCATATCTCTACTCAAACCTTGTGCATATAAACAAAGAAGACACGGTCATAAATTACTCCCAGACATACACTACCCTCTATACTCCCCAGCTTATCGCAAGCACCTCATGGCAAATCAAAACGCCTGCAGGAACCTACGACCTATCCCCAAGCGCCGCCTTCTCTCCGGCTTTCTCACAGGCTATCCCGTTTTCCTACCAGTTGCAGCTCACAAACATAGGAAACAGGCACAAGCTAAGCGTTGACTATCTCCGAGTTTCCCACATATCCGGCAGCAGGGCTTATGTTGACGGAGGCATATCCACCGGAAATGATTATCTGCGCCTAATGTTTTGGGGAGACGACATTTTAGGCAACCAGCGCACGCTTAATTTCGGAGGGCAATTCACCCCGAACGTGTTCTTCCCGGACAATGTCAACTACTATCTGAGCAACACGTGGTATGCAATGTTTCGCGAGCGCAACTTTCAGGCCACGGTCCTTGGATTGCAGGCAATTGCCGGAACGCGCCTTGACCTAAACATAGCAAATACTGCAGTGCTCGGGGCCATAGTCGAATACAATAGCTTCTCGGGCGCAAAGCCGAGCGGGTACAGCTTCTGGCTATCCCTCTCCATCCCCGCATTCTCCCGCGTTTCCAATTAGTTCTTAATTTTTCTTTTCTTTTTATTTTTGGCCGAAATAATCCAGAAGTATTAGGGTGGGCGGCATGGGCAGATTTTATTTCAGGGTGCATGAGATGGGCGGGCAGGCTGTGCTTGCAATCGCCGATGAGGAGTCAATAGGCAAAAAATACGAGGGCGGCGGCCGAGTTTTAGACCTTGAGTCTTTTGCCTCATTTTACAAGGGAGAGCTTGCCCACGAGGAAAAAATCAAAAAATTGCTCCTTGAATGCGAAAGCGCAAACCTTGCCGGCAGGGGCATATGCCGCCTGGCAGTGGAGCACGGGTTTGCAAAAGAAAGCCATATTGTGGACATAGGTGGAATTTCGCACATGCAATTATACCGTATTGTTGAGGGCAAATAATCGCGGCGCAAACCTATGGTTATTTAAAATAAAATGCATTATGTTCTACTTAGTATTTAGCGCAGGTGGTTTTAGATGGCAAGGATTGTTATTGCCAAGCAGCTGGCGGGCAAGAAGATTATTACGAATGATGGCGAAGAATTGGGAAAGCTCATAGACATAAACGTCTTGGAGTCATCAGGCAAGATGGAGCACCTTCTGGTGGAGCCAAATCTTGACAACCCAACCGCCCGCGATATGCCAAAGGAGGATGGCCTGCTCATAATCCCATACGACGCAGTCCTGGCCTCATCAGACCATATCATCGTGGACAAGAAGAACATCAAATAAGCTCCCTTTTAATATTTTTTGTAGCCTATTTTTTACATGGATATTTTTCAAATTCTAGTTTTGGGCTTAATTCAGGGAATAACCGAGTGGCTGCCCGTTTCATCAAAAACCCTCGATACAGTCGCGTACCTTGCAATGGGCGGGGCGCAGGAGCACGTAATCTACGTCCTTTTATACCTGCATATGGGAACCATAATCGCAGCCGCAATTTACTACAGGCAAGAGCTCCTCTCCATCCTGCAAAAAAGCCTTCAGATACGCAGCATAAATTCCCTTCAAAACTCGCACACGGGCTTCTACATCGCAGCCCTTGCCGGCACCGGGATAATAGGGCTGCCTCTTTTGCTTTTGCAAAAATACGTTTTTGAAAACCTTAATGCAAGCCTCCTTCTGGTGCTCATGGGCGCCGGGCTTTTGCTCACCGCCTACCTTCTGCACTCCCAAAAAGGAAAAGAACATGAGAAATCCCTCACGCACGCAGGGGCAAAAGACGGCCTTATAACCGGCCTTTTCCAGGGCCTCTCGGTACTGGCAGGGGTTTCGCGCTCCGGAACCACGACTACCGCCCTTGCATGGCTAAAATACGAGCCGAGGGCAATTTTTGAGCTCTCATTCATCCTCTCAATACCCACGGTCATTTGCGCGGAGCTTCTGTTTTACGCAATAGACATAAACTTCTCGCAGTTCAATTTGGTTGAGGGTGCCCTTCTGGCCCTCTCCTCATTTGTCTTCGGCTACCTCACAATAGGTGCCCTTGTTTCATTTGCAAAGAAGTTCAATTTGGCGGCAGTAGCCGCAGCATTTGGGCTGATAATGGCAATTGCGGGGCTTTTGCAAATAAGCTAAATTATCGCTTTCGCGGCCAATGTTGTGCAAACGCCAATTTGTGCGTTTATTCTTTTGCAAGAGTTTAGCGCTTGCCTAGGGCAAAGAGTTCGTAGTTGCACCAGTACTTGCCATGCCCTTCGGGCACGCCCCCCCAACGCTTCGCGTTGAGGGCAAGCAATTCTTAATTTGCATCAGTACTCAAAGAGCTCCTCATCTCCCTACTTTCGGAAAATAGGGTCAGGAATACCTCGATATCCTCATATGCAAAATATCTTTGGCTTATGCATGGTTTTATTTGTTTGCCCCCAAATACGCCCATGAAAGTAGCAGTCGCCGGGGCAAGCGGAAAACTGGGCCAAGAAGTGATATCACTTCTTCTCAAAAAAAACGTGCACACTATCGCGATACTTAGGGCAGGCTCAAAGGCAAATATGCCAAAAGGGGCAATTATGCGCTTTGCAGACTATGGAAACTCCGCCTCCCTAAAGGAAGCCTTGCACGGGGCAACGCATATCATAAACCTCACGGGCAGCGTAGCGGCCCATCTTGGGTTAGACAAGCTAAGAGCGGCAAACGTGCAGCCCACAAAAATGCTTCTTGAGGCGGCTCCTGCAAATTTGCAGGATTTTATCCACATAAGCTCAATAGCGGTGTATGGCAAAAATCTTGAGGGCGAATGCAATGAGTCCTGCCCGCGAAATGCCGACAATGCTTATGCAAAAGCAAAGCTTGAGGGCGAGCGGCTTGCACTCTCATACGCGGGCAAATTCCGTGTAATAATCCTGCAGCCGGGAATAATCTACGGCCCGCAATTTAGCGAAGGCTTCTTTGAAATCTTGCGGCAGCTGCAAAAGAAAAAAATGCGAATAATCGGCAGCGGGAAAAACTTTATGCCCCTTGTGCACGTGCACGACGTCGCGCAGGCAATATTCTCATGCCTCAGTGCCAAAGTGCAAAGCGGCTCAACATATTTGCTTGTTGCCCAGCCACAGCTTACTCAAAAGGAGCTTATGGAAATGGCGGCAAAGGAGCTTGGGGTTTCTCCCCCGCGCAAGAGCGTTAATTATTCCATTGCAAATTTTCTCGCCCTATTTGAGGAGTCCAAAGCCCGCCTATTTGGGGGCAGGGCGAAACTTACTTCCGATATGGTCGAGCAGATTTATTGCAGCCGAAAATTCTCGTGCCAAAAGGCAAAAAAAGAGCTTAAATGGAGCCCTGCCGTACCCTTTAAAACCGGCATTGAGCAAGTAGTTATAGAGTTCAAATCCTCAAGGTAGTTTCACATGGGAAAAACGCAAAAATACATATTGGAATCGCTTGAGAGCAAGGGCGCGCTTCTAGCAGCGCTAATAGACCCGCTTGATTATCCGGGGCTTGATGGCGCCATAAATGCAGGCGTGGCGGCAGCGCAAGCAGGGGCCGACTATGTGCTTGTTGGCGGCTCAACCGGAGTTGGCGGGGAGCTTCTGGACACAGTAGTAAAAGAGATAAAAAAGGAAATTTCAGTCCCCCTTGTGCTCTTTCCCGGAAACGTTACAACCGTCTCAAAATATGCGGACGCCCTTTATTTCATGAGCATGCTAAACTCGCGCAACCCGTACTGGATTAGCGGGGCGCAGACTCTGGCTGCGCCAATAGTGGCGCATTACAAGGTTGAGCCGCTCTCTGTGGGCTACATGGTAGTTGAGCCCGGCGGAACCGTCGGATGGGTGGGGGATGCAAATAAAATTCCGCGCTCAAAGCCCTCTCTGGCTGCCGCAATGGCCCTTTCTGCGCAGTTTATGGGCTTTCACTTTGTGCTCTCGGACTCCGGCTCAAACCCGGCAGATGGCCCTCTTCCTGCCGAAATGGCAAAGGCAATCTCATCGGCCGTCTCAATCCCCTACATAATCGGAGGGGGGGTAAGAAATGCGGCGCAGGCAAAAACCCTTGTCAAAGCGGGGGCGGACATTTTGCAGGTCGGCACGGCCCTTGAGAGCGGCTCTGACGTGAAAAAAACGGTCGGGGCGCTTGCGGAGGCAATACACTCTGCCGGAAAAGGGAGAAAAAAAGAGTTCTCAATCTAGCAGCCCGCATTTTGGCCGGCGCATTTTAGCTGGCTTTGCGCGGTTGCGGGCCAAAGTTTTCAATTCAGTAATCCCCTATGTGCGACTGGCGCAGCCTCTCAAGCGTCTTCCATTTGTGGCGCAAATATTTTTGCAATTTCTCGTTTGAGAGGTTTTTTTTGAGGTATTCAATCGTAATCGGGTCGGAGGTGTAGCCGGAGCCGAAATCCGCGCCCAGAATTTTCTTTATCTTTTCAATTTCCTCATCCCTTTTTGTCTTTGCCACAATTGAGGCTGCGGAAACTATCGGGTGGTTTCTGTCAGATTTGTTCTCGCATATGAGCTTTATTTTTTTGCCCTTTAGGTACTTCTCAATTCTTTTTGCAAACGTTGATGGAATAGGGTCTGGAGAGTCAATGAAGGCGCTCTGCGCCTCTTTTTCTTTTGTTAGGAGCCCGGCAATTTTTAGCGCCTCAATCTCGTTTAGGTTCATTCTGTCCATCATATCCGTAAGCTCGTCTGCCGGGATAATTATTAGATGGGCTTTGCATATTTTCTTGAGTTTTGGCAGAAGCTCTTCTCTTCTTTTTGG
>JAZDKV010000012.1:0-8996 GCA_043802645.1 Microcaldota archaeon
ATGGTCGAACTAAAAGAAGGGGATATGGCGCCGCAATTCAGCCTGCCGGACAAGGATGGCAAAGTTCATGCTCTTTCCATGCATCTGCAAAAAACTGTGGTTCTCTATTTTTACCCAAAAGATGATACACCCGGCTGCACAACCGAGGCCTGCGGGTTTAGGGATTTGAATTTAGAAATAAAAAAGGCGGGCGCGCAAATTATCGGAATCTCTCCGGACAACGGGCAGTCGCATGAAAAATTTTCCAAAAAATTCTCTCTGAACTTTCCCATATTAAGCGATGCAGGCCACGAAGTTGCGGGAAAATACGGCGCGTGGGGCAAAAAGAAATTTATGGGAAAGGAATTTGAGGGAATCATACGCTCCACTTTCATAATTAAAGGCGGCAAAATAGCAAAGGCATATTACGGCGTAAAAACGGAGGGGCATGCCAAAAAAATTCTTGAAGATTTGGCAAATATCTGAAAAATAGATAGATATGCGCCGTTTTTGCTTTTGCGGGCATAGCCCAAAAAACGCGAAGCGTTTTTTCCCGCGGGTGTGAGTTGAACACACAACCTTCCGGTGGCTGCTTTTTGCCATGCCACACAGCCCCCCGATTGGGGCTTGCTTAAAATCTACAGCCGGACGCTCTACCATTGAGCTACCGCGGGTTTATAGGGCAATTTGGCGCCTTAACCTATTTAAACATGGGGGCTTAGGCGGCCTGGTTTTTCCTAAGAAGAATCGTCCTTCCCTGCCCGGAAAGCTTGTAATAGACGAATTTTCTCCCCGGCTCGCTGGCTTTCTCAACCATGCCCATTTTCTGCAAATGCTCAAGGTGCTCAATTACGGTTGATTTGCTCTTGTTTATGCGAAGGGCTATATCGGTGGGGATTTTGGGCGAGTCGCTTATTTGCTCAAGTATTTCAAGCTGCGTTTTTCCTATTGTGAGCTCCTGCTCGTATGATATTGGCCTGAAAAACTGGCCGCGAAAATGCACCGCTATAATTACTATAAATAGGGTAAGAATTGAGCCCACGGCTATTGGAATTAGGGGCAGTTGGGAAGAGGCTGCGCCTAAAGTTTCGCTAGAGGGGCCTTGCTGGCCTAAAGAAGATGTTGGCGGGGCGCCTGCTGCTCCTTGGTAAAAATCTTTTTGGGCTGCGCCTATAGTCGGGGCTCCTCCGGTTATGGAGGGCGCATTCTGCACAGGCGTGTTTTGAGTGGGCTGGTTTTGGGGCGGAAAAGGTGCGGGGGCGGGAATTTCATTGTCTTGGGAAGCGCGCTCCGAAGAGCCCTGAATGGGCAGGGCGGCTATATTTTGCGCAAGAAGCGGGCGGCAGATCTCGTTTGAAATTGCGTTTATTTTGGGGTTTGAGGAGGAATTTGCTCTTAGGGCGTTTAGTGAATTCAAATAATCAAGGTGGGAATTTATGTAGGATAAATCGGAGTTCAGAAATTCTATGTAAACGTTCCCCGAGTCCGAGTATACTGAGATAATGTCGCTCTGGTTGTCCGGCATGGGGAGGTAGTAATACTGCGAATTTTGTATTAGCCCCCCGCTTGCATTCTCAAGCGCAGAGTGGTCTATTTGCCCCTCAAGGGTTATTCGCGCCGCGGGCATAAAGCAGTAGGAGGAGAGGGATTCAAAGGGCTGCTGCTGGGCAAATGCGAATGAGAAGAGCAGGAGGGCAAAGAATAATTTTTTCATTATAAAATAGGAAAATTGCGCCCTTAAATATTGTTCGGTTTTTGTTCGGAAAAGGCATTAAAGAGGCTTGCAATCTCTTCCATAGTGCCGTTCATATAATCTTTGGCCATTTTTATGATATCTTGTAATTCCGCGCGGTTCTTTGAATGTAATTCCGCAAGGCCCTTCGGAACGGGAGAAGAGGCATCTGTTCTGGGGGCTAGTGATATAAATTCTGACAAAGCCTCAAGGCTTTCTGCTGCCTTCAAATAATGCCACTGGCATGAGGATACCATTACCGGGCAGACGAAACTATGTTCTGGCAAAAAATATGTGCTCCCATGCATGTTCTGCTCAAGGAGCTTGAAACAGTGCTTGTATGAGTCTAAAGAGCCGTTTATGATTGGGTGAAGTAGATCTGCTCCCAGCTTGTCGTTTGGGTCTAGAAGAGGGAGTATAGAATAGCCGCCGATGAGTTTATGGCGCAGGGATGAAATCTTATCCCGAATATCCTTTCTTGCAAGAGTGGAAAGATCGCATTTGCAATTCATACAGACCGTATTGAGTATATTTGCCATTGCGCCACCATTTATACATATAATACCTTGTTATCCCATTTAAAGCTTTGCTTTAGAGTTTTTTGCACATGTAGGGCCCCTCGAGGGAGTACCCGAGCTTTCTATAATACTCACGCGCCCCTACTCCGGAGATTATTGCCAATTTATCCCGCCCGCCCTCGTTTGCGATTTGCTCCGCCCTTGCAAGGAGCTTTTTGCCCATTCCCGAATGCTGGACCTTAGTGCCGGATGCCTCTTTTAGCCCTATGGAGAGCTCCTGCCCGTAAACGTGCAATTCCCGAATAAGAGCAGTTGAACCGCTTATTTCCTCCCTGTGCGATTTTCCGCCAAGCCTTAGGCGTATAAATCCAGCAAGCAAATCCTCGCCCGAATCCTCAAATGAGAGAAAATGCTCAAATCCCCCGGAGGCCTCGTATGAGCGCTCAACCATTTCAAATTTTAGCGCCTTGCTCTTCTCTCCAAGGCGTGTGGTTGAAAAAACTTCGCGGCAGCGGATGCACATGCATTTCTCCCCGCGCCTTTTGAGCTCATTTAGAACCATCTGGTGCAAATTTCCCGCCTTCACCCCTGCGGCGATAAGGTTTGCGGGAATGTCGCGCTGCATGCGCATTACGCGAACCCACGGGGGAAAATATTTTGTGGCCTCAACGACGCGCAGTACCGCCTCCTCGGAATCTATTGGCTCAAACCTGCCCGCCTTGTATTCCTCAAATAGGGGGGTGCCGGGCATTACAAGGCAGGGGTATATTTTGAGCATGTCCGGCTTGTAGTTTGCATCCGAGAAAATTTGCTTTAGCATTAAAACGTCTTTTTCCCGGCTTGAGTATAGGCCAGGCATGAAATGGTAGCCGACCTTAAAGGCACAGTCCTTTAGCTCGCGCGTGGCGCGAATAGCCTCTTTCTGCCCGTGCCCCCGCTTAACTTTTTCAAGCACTTCGTCATCAAGGGACTGCACTCCAAGCTCCACGCGCGTGGCTCCCCATTTTAGCATTCGGTCTATATGCACTTTTTTGCACCAGTCCGGGCGGGTTTCTATAGTCATTCCAATCATGCGGTGCTCTGCGGTTTCATTCTCTTTTTGCGCTGCCTCAAGCGAGGGCGCACCATTCCCGTTTAGGGCTTCAAAGCACTCTTGGATGAATTTGTGCTGGTAATCAAGGGGAACCGAGAGAAAAGTTCCCCCCATGACTATGAGCTCGCATTTCTGGGTTGGCTGCCCCAAAGCCTCGTATTGGGAAATTCTCGTATCAATTTGGCGCTTTGCATCATACTCGTTTTGTATTGCCCGCCGTGTTGCAGGCTCAAAACCAGTGTAGGCTTTTGGGGCAAAAAGGACGCTGCGCTTGGGGCCGTCAGGCCAGCCCTCCTCTTTTTTGGCCGTCGGGCAGTAGGTGCATTTTCCGGGGCACACAAATGGCTTTGGCATGAGGGCTATCGGAGTAACTCCGGAGCCTGTGCGGGTAAGGCGGGTGCGCAGCCGCGACATTACGAGGTCGGTTTTGAGCGCGGGCGAGAGGCGGGCGATTACGGCGGCGCTTTTTATCATGCGGACTTTGTATTTTTTTGCGAGGGTTTTTTTGAGAGCCTCCACGTCAACGTGCTCATCCGCTTCTATCTGGGCAGCCATGTCCCTTGAGTAAGCATCAAGCCGTGTCTCATAATCCGAATCCATTTGTATAGCACCTAAGATTAAATCAGGGGAATAAAAGCCCGATTAGCCCGGCAAGGGAATATATCGGGGTTGAGATTATCGGGAATAAAAGCACGCCGTGGCTTGTTGCTTTGTAGTCTGAGAGAAGGCTCGTGCGCACTCCAAGGGAGACTTTCTGCTCTCTGTGGATGAGGTTTGAGGAGTCGGATACGGCGCTAAAGGCCACGTTGTATGATGCCTCGTCATTTCCGATTACCTCGTAAGTGAAAGTTTTTGAGCCTCCGGGTGGGAGGTATATTTTTCTTGCGAATTCCCAGCCCTTCACTCCGGTGGCATTTATTGAGAACACGTCTTTTGCAGAGCCGAGGTTGTTAAGGGTTACCTCAAAGCGCGCGGGCTGCCCGGCGCCGGCCTCAAGATGCTCGGGAGTTATGCTCATGCCAAGCACGTCGTGGCGAACAGTAACAAGAATCCAGAATGTGAAATCCCCGCCTATGTTCTCCTGCCCTTTCTCGTCATTTACATCTATTTGAATCAGATAATCCCCTTCCGGTGCATTTTTCTCGGCGGTGATTTCCACTATGAGGGGGTTGTCATATATCTTGGACGGCTTTGCGCTCCAGCCCTCAGGCAGGGAAATAACTTCTGCAGTGTCCCACTGCCCCAAAAAGTTTCCAGCTGAATCCCTCACTATGGGGTCTATCTGCACGGTAAAAGTCTGCCCGGGCCCTACATTCCCATAAGTTGCCTGCTCCCCCTCAAAGGCAGTAGTTTTTGGCTCTAAAAGCCCTATTGTATTCACGGAGAAGAGCACCGCTGTGGCAAACAGCACCGATATTAGAAATGCAAGGCTTCGGCCCATGCTTGCATGATGCTCTTCAATCGTTAAAAACATTGGCATGGGATATTGTGTTTATGAGGTTGTTTGTTGGCATAGTCCCGCCGGAGGGCGTTGTGGGTTCCCTGCAAAATTTGCAGGTGGAGGCAAAGAAGCTTCTTCCGGAGCATTCAATAACAGATGAGAGAAAGGCAACTCCGGAGCATTTTCGCATCCCCCACAGCCCGTGGAGGCTTTCAAAAAAAGATAGCCTGCATCTCACCCTGCAATTTCTTGGGGACGGGATAAGCCACCACCGCTGTGATGAAATTGCGGCGGCGCTCTCAAAAGTTGGGCAGGAAAAATTTGAGGTAGAATGTTATGGCGCCGGGGCTTTCCCAAGCCCGCAGGCGGCAAGGGTTTTATGGGCGGGGGCAAAATCGCTGGAGCTCTCCGATTTGGCGCGGGAGGTAAATTCGCAGATGGGGAAGGTTGGGTTTGCCGCTGGCAAGCCATTTAGCCCGCACATAAGCATTGCAAGGTGCAAGTTCCCCTCAAACGTGTCTGAATTTGCCCGTGCGTATGCAGATAAAGAGTGGCATGGGCAGAAGTGGGCGGTGGATTCTTTTTCGCTTATTGAGAGCATTATCACTTTTGGCGGGCATGAATACAATCAAATCAGAAAATACCAGTTGCTTTAAAAAATACCCCTTCAATTGAGATGGATATGGATGCTGGGCGCGCCGAGGCGGTTTTGAGGGGGCAGAGAAAAAGGCTGAGGCCCTCAAAAAAAGAGCTTGAAATGCTCAAAATGGCGGAGAGGCGGATTAGGGCCCGCCTTGAGCTGCACGTGCCGGATGGCGTTGAGATTGGGCTTATGGGCTCGGTTGCAAAAGGCACCGCCCTAAGAGATAACCGTGATTTGGACATCTTCCTTCTTTTTCCAAAAAAGTATGACCCGCAGGAGGCCAAGCGCAAGGGCATTGAATGGGCAAAAAAAGCCATGCGGGGCCTAAAATGCGAGTTGAACTACGCGCAGCACCCATATCTCAAAGTTTACATGCCCGGCCTCAAAGTGGACATCGTCCCCTCATATAAAATAGAAAACCACGAGAAGCTAAAGACTGCCGTTGACCGCTCGCAGCTGCACACAGTGTGGGTAAATGGCAGGATAAACGATGCCATGCGCGATGACGTGCGCCTGCTAAAGCAGTTTCTCAAAAGTATAGGGGTTTATGGGGCGCAGTCGCGCGTTGAGGGCTTCTCGGGCTATTTGTGCGAGCTCCTCATAATAAAATACGGCTCGTTTTTGAATTTGTTGGAAGAGGCTGCAAATTGGAGCCGCCCGGTGATTGATATAGAGGGCTTTCATGGCGAAAAAGGGGCGGAGGGGATGTTTGAGAAGGCCGCCATGGTGGTTATAGACCCGGTGGACAAGGCAAGAAACGTCTCCGCGGTGGTATCTCACACTTCGCTCTCAAGGTTTATTTTGGCCGCTCGCGATTTTCTAAAAAAACCCTCGTCAAAATTCTTTGCCGAAAAAAAGAGGGCGGTTTCTTCTGGGGAAATCCTCTCCTCAATAAAGAGGAGGGGAACGCACATGATTTTGCTAAGGTTTGCGCCCCCAAGGCTTGTGGAGGACGTCCTCTGGCCAAAGATGAGAAAAACCGCGCAGGCGCTAATTGCAAGGCTTGAGGCGGACGAATTCAGGGTTTTCGGGCATTACTTTTACGCGGATGAAAAAGACGCGTTCATTTTGATTGAGCTTATGGATTGGGGGCTCCCGAAGATAAAGCACATCGTTGGGCCGCAGGTTTGCATGCCGGAGCATGCGGATATGTTTATCAGGAGGCACAAAATGGCGGAGAACCTCCATGCGGAGCATGGGCGCGTGGTGGCAATTGAGAGGAGGGAGCGCACAAAGCCTATAGATTCGGTTTTATGGGCGATAAAAAACGCGCAGAGGGTTGGAATTCCAGAAGAGTTTGCAAAAGCCCTAAAGGCGGCAAAGAATGAGAAGCCCTCGTGGCTTGCCTCAAGCGAAAAATTGAGGGCGGTTGCTGCGGATTATCTTTTGCGAAAGATTTAAATCAGAATGCATGTAAGTATAATCAAAAATCCAGTTAGAAAGAGGCGGTAGATAATGAAAAGGGTAGGCGTGTTCATTGCGGTATTTGCTATTTTTATTCTGGCAGGGCATTTGAATGCCGTGCAATGTTCGGACGGGACCGAAAGCTTCGGGTGTTCTGCAAAGCAGCCAGGGTACGTATGTTTGCCAGGTGGGAGCGCATACACTCTTCAGAACGTCATGGCGGACCCCTGCCCGCTTGGAGATAAGGAGTGTGCCAGTTACAGGAGCAAATGCGCCTGCGAAAATTATCCTGGCTATACCCTAAAGGACGGAGCCTGCGTAAAGGCTACCTGCGATTATAACGGGAAGACTTACAATGATGGGGCGTGCGTTGACGGCCAGAAGCCGAAGAGATGCTCGGTTGGCCAGATAGTTGACGATTCAAACCACTGCGGCTGCCCGGAAGGAAAGACGCCTGCAGACAACGGGCAGACATGCACTCTTATCCCAAACAGCTGTAGGTATGGGACAAAGCCGTGCGCCGCAAATCAGGTATGCAAATATGTAGAGGAGAACCCCAAAGATGAGGGGCAATGCGAACTCAAGCAGGGATGCGCCCCGGGCATAGGGACAGTAAAATGCACCTCTTTGCAGTACTGCGACACCTCAAGCGACCCAAACGGCAAATGCATTACCAAAGACGGCTGCAAATATTCAAACCCCGCGTGCACCGGCGGGAAAGTCTGCGACCAGGCAAGCAACACTTGCGTGGATGCGGCGGTTTCCGGAGTCGGAACCATTGACGCCCCGGCAGCATCCGCAGACACTCCCCTTGCCAATGCGATTCCCTCAAACTTGTCATGCTGCTGCGCCCCTGCGGCAGGCTTGGCTGGGCTTGCGGGCTTTGCAATTTTGAGGAGGAAGAAAAAGTAGTTTTTTCTTTTTTTATTTTTCCAGTTTTTCTTTTTTAATTCCCCTGTGAATTTTAGCGGAGATTTCCTCTTTTTGTCCCTTCCCGCGTTTTCAGAGGTTTTTTTCTTTTTGTTCCGCCTTGCATTTTATTTCTTCCTGCATTTATTTCCCCTATTTCTCAAGTATTAATTTTCCCCGCGCAATTTTTGCGCTGCCGCCCCCGTTTGCGCCTTTTGACTTTAGAAGTTCAAGCGCATTTAGGGTTGAGCCTTCCGGTGTGGAGCATGCTATAAAGCCCTCGGAATTTGAGACTATTGCCGCAAGGCCGGCATCGGCTATTTCTTTTGCCGCCAAATCAACGGTTTTGGATTCCCACGCAAGGGACGACAATTCTACGGTGCCCCTTCCTTCTTTTTTTGCCTTTTCTATTTCCTCGCGGATTACTGAAATAGAGTGGGACTCCTCAAGCTTTGCAAGCTTTTTGCCCCTCTCCTTCCACTCCTCAAAAAAGCGCATTACCGCCGGGGCAAGGGTATTCTCCGGAACCGAGAGGCTTGAGGCAAGAGAGGAGATTATTTTCTCGCGCTCCTGCACGTGTTTTACTGCCGCGGCTTGGCATTTGAAAACAACTCTTTCCACCCCATCCTGCACGGACTCGCGCTTTGCTATCTTGAAAAATCCTGCATCTCCGGTGCGGTCTATGTGGGTGCCTCCACAGGCTTGATGGTCCACCCCATTGTCCCAGAGCTTGAGGCCGCCCTTTAACTTTTTGTGCGGGTCAAGAATTGAGACTATGCGCAGCTCAAGGCCGGGCACCGCGCCTCCTTGGTATATGCGAAAGCCGAATTTGGCTTCTGCCTCATCGCGGGGATATATTTTCTTCTCAACGGGAAGGTTTGCCGCGATTATTTCGTTTGCCCGCCTCTCAATGGCGTCAAGCTGCTCATCGGTTATGCGCCGGTAATGCGTGAGGTCAAGATGGGCTTTGTGCTCGTCTTTGTGGGAGCCGCACTGCCACACATGCGGGCCAAGAATATCGCGGGCGGCAACGTTTAGTATGTGGGCACCCGTGTGGTGCGCCATTATCTGGCGGCGGCGCTCTGCGTGTATTTCGCCTTCTATGTCATCTCCCACTATGAACTTGTTCGGGTTTTCCACTTTGTGCAGAATTACCCCGGACTCTTTTTTTACCTCAAGCACTTCCTGCCCGCCGAGGCTTCCCTCGTCAGAGACCTGCCCCCCCGATTCGGCATAAAAGGCAGTCTTGTCCACAATAACGTAGCCCTCTTTTATCG
>JAZDKV010000013.1:0-2017 GCA_043802645.1 Microcaldota archaeon
GATTTAAATCACAGCATTTTCATAAATTTATCAAATAGATATAGGGAATCCCGCGGGCCTGGGTGCGCCTCGGGGTGGTATTGCACCGAGAAAATTGGCAGGGATTTGTGGGCTATGCCCTCAACGGTTTTGTCGTTTAGGTTTGTATGGGTTATTTGCCAGTCTTTTGAGATGCCTTTCTCGTCCACCGCAAAGCCGTGGTTCTGAGTTGTTATGAGCACCCTGTTTAATTCCTTGTCTAATACTGGGTGGTTTGCGCCGCGGTGGCCGAATTTTAGTTTGTATGTTTTTGAGCCTGCGGCCCAGCCGAGAAGCTGGTGTCCGAGGCATATGCCCATTATAGGATAATCAAATAGCTTTTTTATTTCGGTTATTTCTTTTTGCAGGCGTGCCGGGTCGCCGGGGCCGTTTGAAATTAGGATGCCATCCGGGGAGGAGGAAATTATTTCATCGGCTTTTGTGTTGTATGGGTAGATTGCAACCGTGCAATCGCGGGAGAGGAGCTCGCGGACTATGTTTCCTTTTACCCCGAAGTCCATGAGGGCTATTTTGCGGCTGCCTTTTCCTACGGTTTTTGGCTCTTTTATTGAGGCTTGGGGCACAAAATCAATTTCGGAGTATTCGGTCTTTTTGGCAAGCTCCTGCAGATTTTTCAAATCTGGCTCTTTTTCATAGACTTGGAGGGCTGCCGGGAGGACCCCGTAGTTTCTTATTTTTCTTGTGAGGGAGCGGGTGTCAAGGCCGAAAATTCCGGGGACTCCCTTTTCCTCAAGGTATTTGCCAAGGTTTGTTGAGTTTTTTTCATGGTGCGGGGAAATTTCGGCGGAGTTTGTGCAAAAGCCCTGCGGCCATATTTCACTGCTCTCGCTCCATTCCGGATTGAAGCCGTAATTTCCTATGAGCGGGTAGGTCATGAGAAGAATTTGCCCGCCGTATGATGGGTCGGTGAGGGCTTCCTGGTAGCCTGCCATTGAAGTATTGAAAACTAATTCTCCCGTCTTTGTAGTTATTGCGCCCATACCCTGCCCGAAATAGGCTGAACCATCGGATAGAACCAAGACTGCCTTTTTTTGTGCCATTTTTATGCCTCCCATACCACCGGGCTTTTGGGGGGCCTTAGAGAATAAGAACCCAGACTAAATAAACTCCGTGAAGTATTTTAAATGCGGGGGTTTGCCTCTTTTTGGGCAGAGATTTATAAGAATAAACTTTGAGAGTATAGTGCGAGTTAGTTTTGTATATATGCCTCTTGGCATGGGTGGGAAAATGTTTGATGAAACAAAAGGAGAGATTTATAGTGTGACTACTGGGACGGATACAGCAGGTGGCAGTTCCGGCCAAAAGAATGGGAATGGGGCAAATGGTAGCAACGGAGAAATAGCTCTTGCGCAGAATAGAACCAGAGTTGCGGAAGGCTTTCATGGCAGGCAGATAAGCTCATTTGTGATAGGCGGAATTACGGATGTGCCCTCAAAGGATTTTGCGGAGCACATAGAATTCATCAATTCCATAGTCTGTCTTCTTGAATACAGGTATGGAGTTGATTCCAGAACGGCATTAAGAGACGCCGAAAAGGACCTTGACCTTGCACCGGAGGAAACCAGGGCAAGTGTTTGTTATACTGCTGACCAGTTTCATGTTCAGGAATCAGGGTTTCTGGTTGCTGTTTTGACTGCTGCGTCTACCGGAACCGGGCAGGAGCTTGAGAGGGCAGCAGCGCTTGGAACTCCAGTAATTGCTTTTGTTCGGGATTCCGGAAAATCGAAAGTGGGCAAGCATAAACAATATTTCCTTCGCTCTAATAGCGGGGAAACTGAGGAGAGGAAGATTCATGTGAGCGGGGGCGGCCTTTCCATAATGGTTGCCGGAAATCCGGCCATAAAGGAGGTAATTACTTACAAATCGGACAGGCATGAGAGGCCCATAAAATATGCGATTTTTCACGCGATGGAAAAAGCAGGGTGGAGATTAAAATCCGGCGGGAAAATTGCCCAGAAAATAGGGGATAAGCTCGTTG
>JAZDKV010000014.1:0-5899 GCA_043802645.1 Microcaldota archaeon
ATAAAATACCCCCACCTAAAGGTGGGGGTTTTCTCCTAGACAAAACTGAGGATACTTAGCTGCTCCGCCTCCTGCCTGGCGGAGCAGATGGTATTCTGCAGCTCCTTATGCCTGTGCCCCGAAATATAGCCATACACTGTGCTTGAGGAGACATTGCTTACTGAACGATAGAAGTTCCCTCTTGACCAGAAATGCCCCTTATGCAGAATGCCTCTGAAGGAGCATGCTGAAAATATATCTCTTGAGCTTCTGCCCTTGAGGAGCTGTAGGGCAGCTGATACTGACATGCTTGCAGGCAGATGCACAAACAGATGGATATGCTCTGCCCCTGTCTCAAGAGCAATTATTTGCATGCCATACCGCTTCGCGGTATGGGCTATGCTCTCCCGCAAAACTTTGCTTACCCAGTTTCCTGAGAGCAGTTTATACCTGTATTTTGTGCACCATTCCAGATGGAAGGCGTTTATGCCTACTGCATGCTTTTTATTCTCAAAGGTTCCACTCACAATAGTCTATCTCCGACAGCGGTGGTTGGCTAATGGCGGCGCGGCAGCGCCGCGCGCCGCTGCTGGACATATTTATTTTTGCAGAATAAGAAATATGCGCCCTTCATCCACCGCCTGAAGGCGGCTTGCCTGCTGGCTGGTTTTCGGGCGCATCTAGTTTAATAACAAAGCTTGAGGAACAGCTGTCTAATTCCAAAAAGGCGCGCAATAAACATTCCGAATAATTTTACCTTGCGTCCTTGTCTGAAAGATTTGCGCTCTCAATTTCCCAGTCGCGCATTGAGGCTTTGAACACAGAGCCGTATTTTATGCTCATCTGCTCCTCTGCCATCTTGCCCCGCGTTATTGCCATTTTCACATGCGTCGGCTCAATAAGAGGAGAGCCTTCGGACACTGCCCAGTCCCCTGCGGATTTAATCAGCCCGGACAAATTTCTAAGCCTCAAAGTAATTCCTGCGGATTTGTCAAGAACGCGCGCTTTTCTGCGCGCCTCATCAAGTATTTGCTCAACCGCCGCCCTGCTTGCGTGCGGTATGCGCCCGTCCTTGCGGATTTCCTGAGCCACAAACTGCGAGATTTTTACCCGGTTGGATTCATTGTCCTCCATGACCGAATTTACGACTATTTCATAGCCATCCCCGCAAATTCTTGAGCGCAGGGGCGGCAAAATCCCGCCCAAATCAGACATGTTTACAGCAGACACTAAAATGAAATCGCATGGCACGTTGTCCACGCGAACCGATGCCCCGGTAGAGGAAGAATTGCGCCCGCTAATCGGGAATTTCTTGTCCTGCATGGCGGTAAGAATATGCCTCTGCAGGGGCCCCAAGGACACAAGCTCATCTACAAAGAGGACTCCCTCATGAGACTCATGTATTGCTCCCGGCACTACGCGGGTGTATGCGGGAGTGCCTATCTGGTTGTGCCCTCCATATGGGTCATGGCGCACATCTCCCAAAAGCTCGGTCTCCGACGCTCCTGTTGCCTGCACGAACATTTTTCTGTCCAGTGGCACTATGACGTTTCGTCCAAAGCCTTTCTGGGCGCTTCCCTGCGAAATTTCATCCTGGCCCAAAGCCCGTATGGTACGCTCATCCACTCTCTCAAAGATTACAAGTTCTTCCTGCCCGTCCGCGATTTTTGTGGTGTGCACTACGTCCTCGCGCTCGGACTCGCCAAGCTGGACTAGAAGGTCGTCAAATGGCCCGGCCGCCTGCCTATATTTCTCGGCGGAGCAATGGGGGCAGACCGCCTTGTTCGGGCTTGAATATTTGGAGCATGAGCGGCAGCGAAAGCCAAGGCGCTCGGATACAAATGCCGGCGCCTCGCTTGGCTTTAGGAGCATGCCCCTCTCTTTTTTCCCCTGCTGCCCGGCTGCCGGCTGGTTTTTGTCCCGAAGCTCAAGAAATGGCCTCTCCGGCTTTGCGGGGTTGTGAAGGACTGAAATTTCAGATTTTGCGGGGGGGATAATTGAGGCTATGGCTTTTGCAATCATTGATTTGCCGGTTCCGGGGGCGCCTACCAAAAGCAGGTGGCGGCGCTGCGATGCCACTATTTGGGCTATTCGCACGGCTTCCTCCTGCCCTATGATCTGGTCCATGAGCTTCTGGGGGACCTTAATCTGGCTGGTGTCCTCAAAATTAAACGATTCTTCCACGAAATAATTAGGGATTTTTTCTTTAAAAAGGAATGTAAGCTCTTGATATAGGGCCACAGCCGAGACCATCAACTCCAGAGGAGTTGGTGGGCTTTTGCCCGCAAGGGCAAAAAGGCTGGGGCACGAACAGAAGTGAGGGCCACAGCCGAGACCATCAACTCCAGAGGAGTTGGTGGGCTTTTGCCCGCAAGGGCAAAAAGGCTGGGGCACGAACAGAAGTGAGGGCCACAGCCGAGATTTGAACTCGGACCGGGGGAGCCACAATCCCCAATGCTACCAATTACACTACCGTGGCCATAACATACAATATTGGCCTCAGAGAGATTAAAAACACATCTTCTAGTTGTTTTTGGCTTTTCACCTTATTCTTTTCATTTCAGCGGATTTCTGCACTTTAATCCGCGCACTTTGCTAAAATGCGAGGTATCCTCGGTCCAAATCTCGCCCACTCCGTTTTCGCGCATCACGGCAACGATGAGGGCATCGTAAAAATGGATGCCTTCGGCCGCTGAAATGGCAAGGGCAGAGAGCACGCTTGCGCCGCTATAATGAAACACATCCCCGCATCTGTGGAAAGTGCGCACCCATTGCCGGATGTCGTCTGGATGCTGGATTGGCCTGACTTTCTCGCCCATTACCCTGCAAAACTCTGCAAGATTCTGCGCCCCTACGCAGAATCGTTGTTGCCCGGTTAACTCCTCCATAGCATTTATCGCCTTGGCATGCTTGGCCTCATCCGGAATGGTAGCGGCATATACCAATAGGTTGGTATCAAAGAGCACCTTATTCATAGAGCTCGCTCCTGTTCTTGTACATCTTATAACGCACTGGCTTGGCCGTATTGAACATTTCCTCAAGCTCCTCGGTGGCAGTCTTGCCTTTTGCTTCCATCTCATCAAGCGCTTCCCACACGACTTTGCTTAGCGAGCCCTTTTTGCTCCCGTATTTTTGCTGCGCCATCCGGCGCAGCTTCCGCTCGTGTTCATCGTCCAATACTACCATAACGTTGCCCATTGGCTCACCTGTTTATCTATATATCTAAATAGTTAAATAGATATCTATAGGTTGGGATATGCTTTTTAGAACCTTACTAAAAATGTGTCGCGGTAAAGCCTTTTTCCATCCCGCCTCTGCCCGGAAAGTTTTGAAGTGCGCACGTATTTTAGGCGCATCTCATACAGTGCATCCTGTATTTTCTCCTTCTGCCCGACGTATATATCCACCCCTTCGGGCAAATCAAGCTCTTTTGCGATAAATGTGTGCCTCTCAAGGGCTTTGCTTATTTTTTTTCTATACCTCTCAATTTTTTCCCCGTCCCCGCGCAATTGCACTATTGCCTCAAAGTAGCCCCCGGCAGCCCTCTCCGCCATTGGGCAGAGGATTTTTTTGTACACTATTTTAATCGGGTGCTTATACTCAATTATTTCTCCGCCTGCACCCTCAAAGAGTATTGTGGCAAAATCGTCCCCCGCCTTGTATTTGCACTCAAAGCCGGCGCGCTTAAAGGGGCGCTTTACAATCTGTTTTATGAGGGCATTGTCCGGCTTCACCCATGCCTCCCCCACCCTCTTCTCGGATGCGCGGTAGCGCTGGTGCTCCTGATGAGCCTTGCCTTTTGAGGAAACACGCACAAGCCCCGTTTTGGGGCATATCACTATTTCCACAAAGTCAGGCAGGATTTTCTTCTTGGACTCAAGGTGGCAGGATAGGCAGAAATCCCCGACAAATTGGGTTTTTTTGGACGATGCGCCGCAGCGGGGGCATATTAGTTCCATACCTTCTTTGGGGCATTCGGGGGAATAAAAATAGGTCGGGTTGGGCAGGTGCCAAAAATGCTGCACGGTGTGGGGGCAAATTGGCGCATGGTGGAAAAAAGGCGGGCCTTGCAGCTTCAGGGGGCTTTTGCGCCCTGCCCGTTGCATTCCATTATTAAGTTTTTTGCACTCAAAACATATTATGGAAGAGGAAAAAGCAAACGCCAACTCCGAATTAAGATATTTGGCGCTTGAGCTGACCAAATTAGCAGCAAGCCAAAAAAAGCCGTTTAGCGCGGTTGCGGGCGAATATGTCCAAAACGTGCATGATTTGCAGTCCATTCTCCAGATGGGAAGCTCTGCGGCACGAAGCGCAAACAGGGACGGAGCAGTTAATTCCCAGAGGAACAAGAAGCGCTAGCCGTGTTTGAAAGCGCTAACTATTTTTTAAATTAAGCCTTCAAGTTGTCTTCATATGGAATCGGCAAAGAATGCAATTTCAATCACAAAGTATTTCATTTCCCTGCCCCCCTCAAGAGTCCTTCTCTCAATTATCATTCTGGTTGCCATAGCGTTTGGCGCCCTCATAGGCGGCTTTTATGCAAAAAAATTCACCTTTGATTCCGTAATTTCTGGCGCCGCCACCGGCATTTTCATAATAGCCCTGCCATCTTTGTTTAGCGCCGGGATTCTGAGCATAGCAAGGAGGAAGGTAAGCTTTGGAAGGGCTTTGGGAGTTGCCCTCGTTTCCGCTTTGTGCTATGCGATATTTTACCTTGCCGCGGTGGGCATATGGAGGGATTTTGTATACGTAGCATTCGGGCTTTCGTTTTTGGCATGGCTCATAGCGCTCAAATTTGCATTCGGCCTTAACCGTTCCTGCTGGCTCTTCTCGTCCCTGCAGATGGTTTTGCACCTATTCTCCCTTCTCCTTGCCTCATTTTTGTTCACCGGGGCCGTGCAGGATTTCTTTGCAAGGACAATTTTATCCGCCATAGTTTTCGTTTTCCTCTTATATTCCCTCTTGTTTGTTGCATCCCGCCCCCTCAAAAAAAACCTCGGCATCTCCTCATCCGACGCGATTTCCATGTTTGCCTCCCAGTGGCTCTATCAGGACAAGGAGATTGAGGAGGCATTTGACGAGATGGGCGAGGAGGCGTCCACATGGATTGGAGTGGCAAGGTTTAGCACGAAAAACGGGGTTATGGACTGGGTGGTCCCGTATTTTCACTTCGGCCCCTTTGGAAATATTGGCGGCGCGGAATTTTCCTCAAGAATTGAGGCTGGCCTGCAGGATGAAAATGGAAAATGCACATTTGTTTTCCACGGCACTGCTACGCACGCCCTTGACCCGGTAGCCTCAAGCTCTATTGAATACGTGGTGGGTGAGTGCAAAAAAGCCCTGAAAGAGATTCATTCGCATCCGGCGCACTTCTCATATAGGGAGGGAAAAGGCGGAGATTCAAAATGCCACCTCCTGTGCATAAATGGCGATTCTCTCGCCTCATTTACCCGCGCGCCTCTCTCAACTGAGGACGTAAATCTTGCAGTGGGCTGGGCGCTCATGGAAAAGGCTGCCGCGGGGGGGGACGCACTTGCCATTGACTGCCATAACTGCGAGGCTGGGGACGTGGATTACATTGAGCCCGGCTCGCCAATTGCATTTGAAATGCTTGACTCCCTCTCGTCCGCCATGGGTGAGAAAAAGCTCATGGAGTCCATGCGGGCGGGGTGGGCTGCAGAGTATCCTAAGAATATTTCCGGAATTGCCTCGGGGGGAGTAAAAGCCGCATGCTTTGACTCTTCTGCCTCAAAGCCTGTTTTTTACGTGCTGCTTGACTCAAACAGCATAGTGAATTCTGCCAGGGAGAGAATTATAGAGTCCATAAAAGGGAAATTCCCCCATGCACGGGCAATTGAGATATTCACTACGGATACGCACGAGCTAAATGCGGTAAAGGGAGTGTTCAACCCTGCGGGGG
>JAZDKV010000015.1:0-7507 GCA_043802645.1 Microcaldota archaeon
ATATTCGGGTTTTTGGGTGCCAGTATCCGACGTGGAGAAGACGCTTATAGACATGGTGCATTTTCGCCAGCCAATTTCTGGGGAAGTGGCGGCGGAGTTTAAGAAGAGGGTGGATAAAAAGAAGTTGAAAGCTTACCTCGGAAGGTGCTCCGCAAGGCTTGCCAAAAAGGTTGGGAAGATGCTGCCTGCGGGTTATTTAGGAGAGAGAAAATGAGCGGGGAGGGGGGGATAACAGCGCGCCCTTTTTTTCATGCGGCTGCTTTTTTAATATGAGAAGGCTTAGCCTTTTATGGCAAAAATAGAGGACAGAAAAGACGCCCACATTGTAATTTGCGAGGGCAAGGACGTGCAGTATTTGCAGCCTGCAGGCTTCTCGGACGTGGAATTTGTGCACAACGCCCTGCCCGAGATGAGGCTTGCTGACGCCGATTGCTCGTGCAAATTTTTGGGCAAGAAGCTGGATGCGCCTATTTTAATTACTGGGATGACGGGCGGGACCAAGAAGGCGGGTGAGATAAACAGGAGGCTTGCAAAAGCCGCGCAGGAGAGGGGGGTGGCTTTGGGGCTTGGCTCATGCAGGCCGCTTTTGGAGGACAAGGAGAAATTTGCCTCTTATAACGTGAGGGATTTGTGCCCGCAGATTCCCCTTCTTGCAAATTTGGGAGCGGTGCAGATAAAGCAGTATTCCACCTCGCAGATTTCGGATATGGTGGAGAGGCTTGGGGCGGATGCGCTTGCGATTCACCTGAATTCCCTCCAGGAGGCCATACAGCCGGAGGGGGAGACTGATTTCTCGGGCGTATTGGCAACTATTTCAAAATTGTGCGGAGGGCTCTCAGTTCCGGTTATTGTGAAGGAGACGGGCGCGGGGATTAACTCATCAGTTGCGATAAGGCTTTTTGAGGCGGGAGTTGAATATGTGGAGGTTTCGGGGCGCGGCGGCACTTCATGGTCAAAAGTTGAATACGAGAGGGGGGGAAGGCTTGAGGGCTTTGAGGAGTGGGGATTTGCGGCAGTGCCCGCGATTGCCGAAGTTGCAACTGTTGGAAAGTGCATAGGCAGCGGGGGAGTGAGAAGCGGGGTTGATGCTGCCAAAGCGATTGCCCTCGGCGCGGATATGGCAGGGGCGGCTATGCCTTTTTTGAGGGCGAAAGATGCGGGGGGTGAGATTGAGAAGTGGAAAGAGCAGATTCGCACCTGCATGTTTTTGTGCGGGGCCAAGAGTATTTCACAGCTTCGGGGCGCGCCTATTTTGATTGGGGGGCAGAGCTCTGCGATTATGCAGATGCGCGGGATTAACCCGGCAAATTATGCGCAGAGGGAAATTGGGCGGGAAAAAACAGAAGGGGGCAAAAGCCATTACATTTAGGGGATTGCATGGAAAATGATGAGGCACTGCGCGCAAGCATAAGAAAATGGGCAGTAAAATGCGCAAAGCAATACAGGTTTGCAATTCCGAACAAGGTTATAGTGAACGTGCTAAAGGAATTCCCCCATTTGCAGGATGAGGGAGGGGAGCTGATGGATTTGGTGCGCGAGGTTTGCACGGAAGTAAATAAGATGGGAGATAAGGAGATTTTGAGGGAGGCGCGCAAGATTGATGCGGGAGATACTACAGTATATGAGTAGCAGGTTATTTTTATGGATGGAAAAATTTTGGAGAGCATAAGAAAACACGCGCTAAAAAATGCTTACGATTACGGACAGGCAAACCCTTCAAAGGTCATGGGGCGGGTTCTTGGGGAATTTGCAGAAGAGAAGGCTAATGCAAAAGAAATTATGGCGGAGATTTCACGCGAGGCGGGCATGATAAATTCGCTCTCAAAAGAGGAAATTGGGCAGGAGATGCAAAAATACGATTATGGGGAGCAGGGAGAGAAACAGAAAGCGGGGGCAAAAGAGGCAGGGGCCGAGGGGGCAGGGAAGAAAATTATTTTGCCGGGCGCAATTGAGGGAAAAACTATTACGAGATTTACCCCGGAGCCGGGGGGGCATCTGCACATAGGGCATGCAAAGGCGCTCTTTTTGGGGTATGAGGGGGCCCTAAACCATGGCGGGCAGATGAGGCTGAGAATGGATGATACTAACCCGCAGAAAGCAAAGCGGGAATTTGTTGAGGGCATTGTATCAAGCATAAAGTGGCTTGGGATAAAGTGGAGGGGCGAAATTACGTATTCCTCGGATTACATGGGGCAGTTTTACGAGCTTGCAAACGAGCTTATAATGAAGTCTTGCGCGTATGTGTGCAATTGCAGCCAGGACAAAATCAAAGAAGGGCGCGAGAAAAAAATGAGGTGCGACTGCGCGGCGCGCATGCCTGCCGAGAGCGTGGCTGAATTCAAAAAAATGTGCAGCGGGGAGGGATACGCGGCAGGAGATGCTATCTTGCGCTACAAGGGCGATATGAAAGCGCAGAATACGGTTATGCGCGACCCGACGCTTTTTAGAATTATTGATGGGGCGCATTTTAGGCAGGGGGAAAAATACAAATGCTGGCCAAATTATGATTTTGCGGTTGCAGTAGTGGATTCGCTTGAGGGAATAACGCATGCGATGAGAAGCAAGGAGTATGAGCTGCGCGACGAGCTTTACTATTCAATTCTTGAAAACCTTGAGATGAGAAAGCCGCTGATGATTTCATTCTCGCGCCTTGCGATTAAGGGCGCGCCGGTTTCAAAGAGGCTAATAACCCCGCTTATAGAGGAGGGGAAAGTGTCGGGGTATGATGACATACGCCTGCCTACTTTGATTGCGCTAAAGAGGCGGGGCATACAGCCTGCGGCTATCAGGAATTTCGTCCTTAGCTTCGGGCTCTCAAAAGTTGAGAGCGAGCCGGGCTGGGACAAGCTGCTCTCGGAAAACCGCAAATTGATTGACGGTGAGGCGCAGAGAAGATTTTTTGTGCCAAAGCCGGCTCGCGTGCATATACAGGGGGCGCCGGCAGGAGAGATTGAGGTGAAAAACCATCCGCACGAGGAGCTTGGGGCAAGGAAGATAACTGCTTCAAGCCTTGTGTATATCCCTTCCGCGGATGCGCAGGCGCTCTCTGAAGGGGAGGTTTTCAGGCTAAAGGACTGGTGCAACGTGAAATTGCTGCAGAAAGGAGGCGCGCAGGCGATAATGCCGGACGGAAAAAGCGGGCAGATTGTTGAGCTAAAATGCGAGTTTGTGTCTTTGGAGGGCACAGTTCAGAGAAAAGTGCAGTGGGTGTGCGATGAGAACAAGGTTGCCGCCAAAGTGGACATTGCGCATGATTTGTATGTAGGGGAGAAATTCAACGAAAACTCCCTTGAGGAGGCCTGGGGCTGGGGCGAGAGGAGCCTTAACTTTGCAAACGTTGGGGATATTTTCCAGTTTGAGAGGTTCGGGTTTGTTCGCCTTGATGTGAAGGGGGAGAGCCCGAGCTTTGTTTTCATATCAAAGTAGCCCCTTTTATTTTTTGGTTGCGAGGGGAGAGTATGCTTGATGATTTTTCCCCGAAGTGGTTTGTGGAGAAGGCCAAGAAGGCAAAATTTGCAGAAGGGCTTGAGGTTGGGGAGGAAATACTTGAGATTTTGAGCGCGAGGGGGGTAAAAAAATTCTATTCCCACCAGGCAGAGGCCATAGAGAAGGTGAGGGCGGGAAAGAATATCGTTTTAATGGCGCCTACTGCTGCCGGAAAAACCGAGTGCTATATGGTCCCTGTTGTTGAGGCGGCGCTCTCGGGAAGGACTTCCCTTCTTCTTTTTCCTACAAAGGCGCTCTCGCGCGACCAGTGGTCAAGAATCCGCGAGTTTGCGCTTTTGGGAGTGAGGGCGGAGGTGTATGACGGAGACACGCCCGCGTCAAAGAGAAAAAAAATCCGCACGGATATGCCGCACGTGATTATAACGAACGTGGATATGCTTCATTTTATGCTCTCAAATTCGGCGCTCTGGGAGGATTTTTTCTCGCGGCTGTCCATAGTCGTGATTGATGAAGTGCACGCATATTCTGGAATTTTGGGCTCGCACGTGGCAAACGTGGTGTGGAGGCTAAAGAGATTGTGCAAAAGCGCGAGAGGAGGCGCGCCAAAAGTCCGGCAGGGGACTCTTTTTTCAATGCCGCGCGCGCTCGGCGGATATGGGAGGCAGGCTGGCGGCGGGGGCGAGCAGGGAGGAAATGCCGCAGGCGGAGTGCGGCCCGGCGGAGCAGGGAGTTGGAATGCTGGCGGCGCAAATGCAGAAGGCAGCGGGGCGGGAAACGGGAAAGGCGCGCTCGTGGGCGGCGCACAGGAAAAATTGCAGTTTGTGCTCTCGTCCGCGACTATTGGAAATGCGCTTGAATTTTCAAAAAAGATTTGCGGGGAGGAGCTTGAGCTGGTTAACGGGGACGGGGCACCGAGGGGAAAGATAAACCACGCGATAGTGAACGAGGAAAATGCAAGCGTTGTTACTTCATGCTTAAAGATTGCAAAGGAAATGGGCGGAAAGACGATTATTTTTGCAAATTCGCACAATATGGCGGAGAGGCTTGCGATTAGTGGCAAGAAAGCGGGAATGGAGATAGAAGTTTACCGCTCCGGGATTGCAGCTGATGAGCGAAGGGCGCTTGAGGCCGGATTTCATTCCGGAAGAGTGAGATGCCTTGCGGCAACTTCTGCGCTTGAGCTTGGAATGGATGTCGGGGATGCACAGGTTGCGATTTTGGCGGGATTTCCGGGGACTGTTACTCGCATGAGGCAGAGGGCGGGGCGAGTGGGAAGAAAGGGGCAGGAGAGCCATTGCATAATGGTTGCAAGGCAGAGCCCGCTTGACCAATATTACGCCGCAAACCCAAAACTTTACCTTGAAGGGAGGCCGGAGGACTGCTATGCAAACATGCACAACGAGAATGTGAGGGCGATGCACCTTCTTGCAGCGTGCAAGGACAGGGTGCTCAATTCGCAGGAACTCCTTGATGGGGACGGGAGAATTTTGGAGGAGCTTTGCACACAGGGGCTTGTTCGGGAGTTTGCCTCAAATTTCATGAGCACGAAGGAGGGGACGATTGCAACAAGAAACATGTCCATGAGAAACGCCGGCAAGAGAATACGCATAATTGATTCGCAGACAAGAAAGATGGTCGGGGAGAGGGAAATTTCCATGGCAATCGGCGAGCTTTATGAAGGGGCGATTTATCTTCTTGGGGGGCGCAGGTATGCAAGCGAGGGGATAAATTTGCAGGCGGGAATTGCCGGAGTAAGGGAAATTTTTGGCGAGGAGAGCGCATTTACGCAGGCACTCAAGGAGAAAAATGCGGAAATTACCAAAGTGCGCGGCGAGGGGCGCTGGAATAACATAGAGCTTGGATGGGGAGACATGCACATTGTGGATGAGGTGCACGGATACGTCGTAAAGGACGTTTTTTCAGGGGCGGTTGTGGCAAAACACCAGCTTGACGAGCCGCTTAGCTACGAATTTGACACACAGGGGCTATGGGCGGATTGGGACGTGTATGCGGACGGGACTGCCGAGTACACTAACGGGCTGCATGCACTTGAGCACGTGAGCATTTCAATGATGCCCGCCATGACAGGCGCGGATTCTGCGGAGATTGGGGGAATCTCGTACCCTGACGGGAGAATTTTCTACTATGAGGGGGTTGAGGGCGGGGCTGGGCTCTCCGAGATTGTCATGGGAAGGTACGGCGAGTGCATGGAGATGGCGGGGGACAGGCTGCAAAAGTGCGGGTGCGATGCTGGGTGCCCCAAATGCATTTATTCCCCGCAATGCGGAAACAACAATTTTTACCTCGACAAGAAAAAGGCGCTGGAACTTGTTCGCAGGGCTATTGGGAAAAAATGATAAAAAATTAGATGATAAAAAGAAGTAAAAAGGGTTTTATAAAAACCCGGTATCTCTTTCTTCTCTTTGCTTTCTTCTTGACTGCTTTCTTTCGGGTTACTTTTTTCTTTGCTTTCTTTGCTGTTTTCTTTCTCACCAAACTTATCACCTCAAATTTTTCATGATTAGAATTCTGATGATATATAAAAAGCTTTGCAAGAATTTTGCTTTTTTTAGCCAAGACTTGACATTATTTGGCTTGTTTGGGACAAGTAATCGTTATATGACTCCCAATTTGTGCCTGTGATTTGAATTATGTCGCTATCGCTTATCACAAAAGTGATTGCCCCGGGAGTTTGGTAGCATTGCTGCTGCGAGGAATTGCAGACGATATAATCTGTTCCTACTGTTCCGGCATATCGCCCGTTTTGCGGCTCATATACCTGCGCTCCGTAAAGATTTTGGATGGTTGATAGCGTTATGGATGAGTTTACGAAGGCTATGCGGCAGTGCCCGGAATATTCATCTGTGGTGTAGCAGATGACATACGGCGTTGAATCTTTTAGGTTTGCAAATATTTTTTCGGTTGCGTTGGAGATATAGACATACATTTCAGGGTTGCGGATCTGGGGCCAGACTTGAAATTCTCCTGGGCCGGGATCAACCCAGCCCTTTAGGTAGAGATTTTCCCCGTTGCCCTCGGATTTTAGCGTTTGGAGTATTGCCTTGAAAAAAAGCGCGTAATCCTCGCAGTCGCCTCCGCGGCGGCTTATTGTTTGCTCAAGCGACTGCAGGTGGTCTGCTTCCCCAGCGGCGGAGTCGTTTAGGTATTCAAGGTGGAGGACGGTGCGCTCGTTGAGGTAATTAATGCACGCGAGGTTGAGAGTTGAATCGCGGATGCAGTCGGAGCGTATGCGCTTTAGGAAAATTCCGACATCCCATGAGGAATTTTTTATGAGGGCGGAATTTTGCCTAAACCATGCCATTGACTCGTTTAGGTTTTTTTGCAGCACAAACACGTCAGATTTTATTTCCGCCGCCTTTTGCTGCGCCTGCACAAGCTGGGAATTTGCGTCCGAGAGGTTCTGCTCTGCCTGTTGCAGGCTCTCAAGAGCCTGCTCCTTTAGTTTTTTCTCCTGCTCAAGCTCCTGCGAAGTTTTTTCAAGGGTGGAATTTGTGCCCTCAAGCTGCTTTTGGGAAAATTGGAGGCTTGAGTAGAGGGATGATGAATTTTTTAGCGCGGCATCAAGCGAGGAGGAGAGGGAGGAAATTTTTTGCGAGGAGGAGGACTGCAGCCAAGAATAGCTTAGCTGGGAGTAGATTGAATAAACGAGGAGGAGCGCGCAGAGTATTGCGAGATTTTTTGCGCTGAATATTTCCATGCAGTGGTATGAGGAAGAGGCCCTATTTATTCTTTTTCGGGCTTAGTTTTGCCCGTGCGCTTTGATTATTTAGTCTTTTTCGGGCTTTTGTAGTGCACCAGAAGCTTGTCAAGGGCAGTATCGTCCTCTTCCGGATGCCCGAATATCATGTATTTTACTTCCAGAGCAAGGCGCAGGGCCCATTCCATTGCCATAAGAAATAGGAAGAGCGGCACAAAGTCTTGGGCGTTTTGGATTAGGGATGTTCCGCGCTCATACATTGCACTTGCGGAGAAGGAGGCTGGATTTGCAATTATTAGGGCAAGGAGCGCGAGGGGAAGGAGCTTCGCCACGTCTACTGCT
>JAZDKV010000016.1:0-4234 GCA_043802645.1 Microcaldota archaeon
CATCCGGGAGGGCCGTAGAGCAAAATTCCCCCTCCGCCCAGCTTGCCGTATTTTCTTGCAAGCTCCGGCTTTACAAGAGGGTAGACTGCCGCCTCGTTAATCTCCTCTTTCATCTTCCTCATTCCCGCAACGTCCTTGAAATTCATCTTGGGCTTTGAGAGAAGCTTTACCGCGTTAATTCCCTGGCTCTGCCCAGGCTGCCCCGGAGCCCCCCCTCCCGCGGGGTTTTCCGGCCCTCCCGGAGCCCCGGGTGCGGGGCCGCCCGCATCCATTTTGGCTTTTGCAATCTCAAGGTGGTTTTTTGCCTCGTCAAACTGCGGGTTTAACTCAATTGCTTTTTGGTAGTCCTTTACTGCCTCCTCAAGCTTGTTCATATAATCGTAGGCAAGCCCGCGTATATGGTAGGCCTCCGCAAACTCCGGATTAATCTTTATTACCTCGTCAAAATCGGCAACCGCCTTCTGGTAATCCTGCAAGCACGCATAAGCAAGCCCGCGGTTGTAGAATGCCTTGAGGTACTTTCTGTTAAACTGCAAAGCCTTGTCATAGTCCACTATGGAGTTGTGGAAATCCTGCTTCCTGTAGTAAGCGTCCCCCCGATTGTTGAATATGACCGGATTTTTCGGGTCAAGCTCTGCGGATTTGCTATAGTCCTCAATCGCCTTGTCAAAGTCCTTTAGGTTGTAGTAGCACAATCCCCTGTTGAAATAAGCTTCGCTAAAGGTGGGATTGAGTATAATCGCCATATTGTAATTTTCACGCGCCCTATCGTACTCCCCTTTCTCAAAGAGCTCGTTGCCTTTGTGGTAATACGTTCGTGCATCTGTCGGGCTGGGCTTATCCACCATTTATTTGCCTCTTTAAACTGCCAATAGTTCTGTAGTTTAAAAACCAGTTTGTCCTTAATTAACTTTTAGGGGCAAAGTAGCCTTTATGTACGACCTCCACGTTGTCGGCGCGGGGCCAGCCGGACTTTTTGCCGCGTACACCGCCCTAAAAAACGGCTACACTCCTATAGTTAGCGAGGAGCACGCAACCGCCGGAAGCCCCGTGCACTGCTCCGGCCTTGTATCCTCAAGCGGGCTTGAGCAGCTCTCAGATGTGGTGGACTACAAAAAAATCACCCTGAACACCATAAACAAGGCAACCCTGCATGGGAGCAAAAATTCCTTTTGCCTTGAGTATAAGCTCCCAAAGGCATATCTCATCTCGCGAGACGGCTTTGACCTGGCCGCAGCGCAGAAATACATCTGCGAGGGAGGGCAGATAAAATTCTCGCACAAGGTGCAGGGCGCAACCGACCTCCTCTCAAAAAACGTAATAGGCGCAGACGGCCCAATTTCAACTACCGCCCGCATCTTTAATTTTGAGAAAATTTCAAAATACAGCGCATGCTGGCAGGGGGAATTTGCATATAAAAGCGAGGATTCGCATTGCGTAGACGTGTTTTTTGACCCAGAAATAGTCCCCGGCTTTATAGGCTGGATAATACCAATAAACGAGGAGAGGGCCAAAATAGGCCTTGGAGTATCCTCGGATAGCACCCTGCAGGAGGCAAAGCGCAAATTCTTGCAAATGCAGGGCGTAGCCTCCCCTGTTCAAACCTCCGGCATCGGCCCCGCCCCAAAAAACGAATTTGGCGCCCTAATCCCGATTTCCACCCGCCCGAAAACCGCCAAGGTGCACAACGGCTACAATGTCTGCCTCTGCGGGGATTCTGCCGGGCAGGTAAAGGCAAGCTCCGGAGGCGGCATATTCTTTGGAGCCCAGTGCGGGCGCTTGGCAGCCCAAAATTTTGAAAATCCACTGCGCTATGAGAGCGAGTGGAGACGAAAATACGGCCTTGATTTGGCGCTCCACTCTCATTTGCGCTATGGCTTTGACGCCCTTACTCCGGACGGGATAGATTTGTGGATGGGTTCAATAAAGCTTTTGCGCCTTGACAAGCTTCTCATGCAGGCAGGCGAGATGGACGAATATTCAAAAATGCTCAGCCCCAAAACCCTCTCGGCATGGCTGCAGGCTTTTTCAAGATAACTTTCAGGCGAACGTTCAAAAATGCCCGGCTCCAAAGCCATATGTTTCTGATACATGTTTTTACAAGGTAATTATATGGCACAAAAATACGATTTGCACCTCCACTCCTCCCTCTCAATAGACTCCCTGAACAAGCCGGAGGATTTGGTGAAAAAATACCACGGGCTCGGGTTTTCCGGCTTTGCAATAACCGACCATTCCAAATTCGGCGCGCACAAAAAAGCGCGCGAATACGCTCTAGCGCACGATTTGAAAATTGAAATAATTCCCGCATGCGAGTTTTACACCGATAAAGGGGAAGTCATAGGGCTCTACCTGCAGGAGATGATTAATGAGAAAAACTTTGAGTCCCTCTGCGATGAAATACACGACCAAGGGGGCTTTGTAGTGCTGCCCCATCCCTTTGACTCCTATAGAAAAGGCGCCATGCACCCGGAGAGGCACCCAAAGGCCCTCTTGCGCTTCATAGATGCAATAGAGTCAATAAACGGCCACTGCCTCCTAAACTCCGACAATGAAAAAGCGCGCGAATTTGCGCAAAACCATGGCTTTGCCCAAACCGGTGGCTCGGACGCCCACCTTCTTGGCGAGTGCGCTTCTGCTTATACCCAAATCCCGGACAACCTTTCCTTAGAGCTTGCCCTGCGAAAAAACAAAACTCTTCCTTGCGGGAAAACAATCCCATTCTACACGCGGGGAATTCCCACTCTTATTAAGCTTGCAAAAAAGTCGGGGTTTATAAGGTAGGATTGAGTTTTTTTCAAAAACTACATTTTTATTCACTGCCCCGCCAATACTATAATCGGTGAACAAATGAAACAACTCTCCCAAAAAGATAAAACGCGCAAACTGCCCCGCCAAGAAAAAGACAAGCTTAACACAGCCTTCAACTCATGCTATGCGCGCGCCCAAAAACTCTCAAAAATACATAAAATTCAAAACTCAATAGAAAATGGGCTGCTTGTTGCCAACTGCCTTGACTGGCTCAAGAGCACAAGGCCCTTTATTGACAACGCAAAAAGCCTGAAAGAATGCCTTAAGATTTCATTCGTGCTCTCCCAAATCTCAAACAAGCTGGATATTATTGAGAAGAGCCTGGAATGGGGGCAAATCCCTCCCCTCGCGCGCACCCGCCCGATGGCCTGAAACAATTTTGTGCATGCACATATCCCCCCGCGCATCCCGCCTGCCCTATTTTCCACAAACATATCCGCGCGGGAGCAATCATTAAAACCTGCAAGCCCCTACTCTTTGCATGGCCATAGAGCACATAGCCTTCATCCCAGACGGAAACCGCCGCTGGGCAAAGCAGCACGGGCTTGAGCCAATACTCGGGCACGAGCATGGAATAGAAAAAATGGGCAAGGTGCTTGAGTGGTGCCGGGAGGAAGGCGTAAAGACAGTCTCCTTCTGGGCATTCTCAACCGAGAATTTCAACCGTGACATGCAAGAGGTGCAGGGCCTCTTCAAAGCCTTTGAGACCCGCCTTGCAAAAGTACTGCGCGAGGCGGAGTTTGAGCGCCACAAAGTAAAAGTGCGCTTTATAGGCGACATCTCCCGCTTTCCAAAAAATATCCAAGAGGGAATAAAAAAAGTAGAAAAAGAAACCTCCAAGAACGACAAATACTCCCTAAACTTTTTCATAGGCTACGGGGGGAGAGCCGAGCTTGTAGATGCAGCCAAAAAATTAGCCGCCGACTTTGCAAAAAACCCCTCCAAAATAAATGAAAAAGAATTTGAGGCGCGCCTCTGGAGCAGCGGAGTGCCAGACCCGGATTTAATCATCCGCACATCAGGCGAGGTGCGCATCTCAGGCTTCTTGCCCTTCAAATCCGCCTACTCCGAATTCTACTTTGAGCAAAAGCTATGGCCGGACTATGAAAAAGAAGACCTGCTTGCTGCAATTGAGGCCTTTGAGCAAAGGAAAAGGCGATGGGGGAAATAGCCAATATTAGCCATCCCACTGGAAAACAACCATCCATATATTTATATAAATAATCCATATATACATATATACGTGATTTTATGGGCGCAGTTCTAATATCCCTTGATGAGGAGCATGAAAAGCTTCTAAGAAGGCTTTCCGCCGAAAAATACGGGGCAAAAAAGGGCTCCATTACTCTTACAGTGGAGGAGGCGTTGCAGCTTCTAAAAAAGAAAAATGAGCAGAGCGGCATGGAAAATTTTAGACAATGCA
>JAZDKV010000017.1:0-3352 GCA_043802645.1 Microcaldota archaeon
CCCTTCAGGGAAGATACGAGACAAAAAGATGCAAGATAGAAGCCATCCCGAACTTCATACTCTCCGGAGGAACTTCAAAAATCAACATATATGCATATTCCCCGTCCGGGGAGCAGGTAAGCTTTTTGTGCGGAGACCGTGAGAAAATCCAGGGTTCCGGAGGCTTGCTTCAGGATTCTATACTCTGCGATTTCTCAGGAGACGGCCTTTTAGACTCGTGGCTGGCACTTGATGGGACTATATGCGCCTCTGTTCCGATACGAGTTTATACTCCTGCAACCAGGGACTCCCGCTTCTGTGCAATAACCGCGCATAGCCTAAGCGATGAGAGCCTGGGCGTATCAAGGAATTTTGGGGCAACAATCTACATTTCAAATTACCACGCGGGCGATGCTATCACATGGCCCTGCGGGGATAAAAATTTCTCCGTTGATGCGGGGGAGCTTATCCTGCAGAGCAATAAAACCGGATATGTGCGCCTTGAATGCTCATTTCCCGTGGACCCGGGCTACCTTGACTCAATTCCGGTGCACGTGGGCGGCGACTACTGCGGGGACATGATTTCGGGGTAGGGTTTCAATAAATCTTTTAAACTCTGTCCTTGTGCTATGATGGGGATATTATGGGCTGGAAAGCTTTTGAGAAATGGGCAAGGAAATTTGTAGTTTCTACAGTGGCAATTTTTGTGCTTCTTGAGGTCTTTGAATACGCCATCTTTAGGGAAATACTCTACTTCTCATCATCAATTGCCGGCATGCGCCTTCCCACCGCAGTAATATACTCGGTGTTTTTGGGCATAGCCGTCGCCACTGCGCAATATGTCATCAATCCGGGGGCACAGGATTATTCCGAGGCCGTGGCAGCCCGCCCAATTCAAAAGGCGGCTGCAAAAAATGCGCGCAGAAAGAAAAAGGCAAAGAGAAAGAAGAGATAAGGGAAAAAGGGAAAGATATTCTGGGGGCAACCCCTATTTTTCTGTTTTTGCTTGCGTGCAATTCTATTCAAATGCGAGCAGCGTCCATATCGGCTTGTTTGAGCCTATAAGCTCCCCGGTCTGTGCCGAGTATTGCGAGTCCACCTCGTACTCCACTCCAAAAATTCCTACAAATTTTGCACTCCTTTTTGCACGCGCCTGATACACAATCTGCCCATTCATCCTAGCGAGGCTCAAATTCTCAACTTCCCCCTTTATCTGGGAATATATGAGCGAGGGAAGCACGGCAACTTCCTGCCCCTCAACCTCAAGGCTGCCTTTTGGAGTTATGGACACTGCAGCCGCACTTGCTGACGCCTGCCCGTCCTCAATTGAAACCATGCCCTGCTTTTGGATTATGTTAATTTGCCTTCCTTGCACAAATGCCTCCAGGGTTTTCTGGCCGGAGTTTACCTTTGTGCTTCCAACCGTAATTTGCGCCGGTGTTACGTCTACTGCCTTGCCTTTTGCTATGTCTGAAATTCTTATTCGCGCGTTGCTTGAAATATACTGCCCTATGGCTGAGCCGCTGCCGTCCTGTTCTTCCCCAGTGTCCATAGCAGGCTGCGCGCCATTTGCCTGCCCTATCTCACTTGCCTGCCCTATATCCGTTCCAGCCGGCTCTGCTGCCACATTCGGGGCGTTAGCACTCCCAATTGTGCCATCCGTATTTTTATCCGCCGTGTCGCCCGGATTGCCCGCGCCATCCTGCACATTTGTGCCCGTATTTTGCTTTCCCGCCTTCTCCCCCACTCCTGCCTGTGCAGCGGAGCCCGAGTTGGCAGAGGCATGCGCTACCATGTTTCCAAAACATATGGTCCTGCACGCTTCACTAAGATAATGGGTATCGCCAAGCGCCCCCGCCTCCACCTGTACTCCGCTCTCCCTGCATTTTTCAACGCACTCAATCGGCGCGGTAGTCCCGTCCTTCCAAGAATACTTCTGGTCATAGAGGGCAAGGGCGGGCAGTGCAAGAGCCGCCACGGCGGTTAAAACTATAAATAGGCGAATATTCATGTTGATACCTTACAAGCAAAAAACTCCCGCCCTGCTTAAAAGCTTATTGCCTGCTATCTGGCAAAGCCCGTTTTCGGCAAACCTATTTAAATAAAAAAACTCTCCGCTATGCATGCAAAAAAATACTGCCATTCTTCTGGCCTGCCTTGCCATTCTCGCCGTTGTTTTGGCCATTTTCTTCCCCCTGTTTTCCGGGAATTCCGTTCCGAGCCCTGCTGTTTTAGCGCCCTCTGATGAAAACTTGCAAATCCTTCCCGCACAAACCGGTATGCCAGAGGCGCAAACGTTCGCAGAGCAAAGCCCCTCTTTTACAACCGGGCAAAATTCTTTTTCATCCCAGAGCATCGGGCAAACTCAAAACAAGGATAGCGCACAGGGCCAATCACCCAACGGCGAGCAAACCTCCCGCCCACCTCAGCCTTATGTGCAAAATTCTTCTCAAAATACAACTGCCCAATCCGGGCAGCAAGAAGAAATGGGCGAGCAAGCCGCAATACGAATTATTTCCCAAAGGCCGCAAAGGGGGGCTGAAGATGCAAACGTAACTATTGTAGAATTTTCGGATTATCAATGCCCATTTACGCGGCAGCTAAACCCTATAATAGACGCGCTCATGTCTGAATACGGGGGCAAAATAAAGCGAGTTTTCATCAACTACCCCATTAACAGCATACACCCGCAGGCAGAAAGGGCAGCAGAAGCGGCGGAGTGCGCAAACGACCAGGGGAAATTTTGGGAATACCACGACAAGCTCTTTGAAGGCTCCAGCCTCTCGGAGCAGAATCTCGTGGCATACGCCAAAAACCTCTCCCTTGATATGCAGAATTTTTCCTCATGCCTTGATAGCGGGGAAAAGCGGGGCATAATAAACGAGCAAACATTGCTCGGGAATTCAAACGGGGTGGAGGCTACCCCGACATTTTTCATAAACGGGCGAAAAATAGAAGGGATGCACCCGTCTTCGGATTTCAGGAAGGCAATAGACGCCGCCATCTCCTTCGGTTAGCCCGCAGCCCCCCTGCCATCCACAGTTACCTGTGCTGCAGGCTCTCTTCATGCCCCATTCGGGACATAAAGAGCATTCCCACAACAAGAAGCCCGACAAGCCCAATCACAATGACCTCGAATGGGTTTATGGCTGCAAACGGCAGTGAATTTGCAGTATATGCAACTCCGCCTGCGGTGCCTGTGCCCTGAGATATTGGCCCGAGAGCCTCAAATACCAAAAAGACTAGCGCAACGAGAAGAACGAAAAACAGCGAATCGGTGTAGAGGCCGCAGAGCCTCCCTACCTCTTTTTTCATGCTTTTAATAACCTGCCTGGCATATTTAAACCAAAGCAACTTTTTTTCTGACATTTTT
>JAZDKV010000018.1:0-2969 GCA_043802645.1 Microcaldota archaeon
GCGCAATTGATTTTGCAATAGCGCGCATAAAAAAACTGGCGGCCAAAAATCCAAATGGCGTTTATGCCCGTATAAACGAGCGCATGAACGAATATTCCGGGGGCGGGCGCAAATACCTCCTTGACTCATATCGCACGTGGCTTTTGCGCTCAGGCAAAAAATTCAGCCCAAAAGATTTCGGCTCAAAAAAGGAGGCGGGCGAGAAAAACCTGCGCTATGGCGCAATAAATTCAAGCATGGAGGCAGCCTTCAGGGCGGAGGGCATGAACAGCAGGCAAATCTCCGAATTCAGGAAAAAAGTTTCCGATGCCGGGCCGCAAATTCTTCTTGCAAACCAGTAAGTTTCGGGAGCAGAGCCTCAAACCCTTCTTGCAGCCCCCCAAATCCACCCTTGAAGTTTTATGGCGCAAACGCCTCCTAATTAAATATATGGGCAGCCAAATATTCCATAAACAATCAAACAGGCGAGGTTATTCTTATGGGAAAAATTCTAATTACCGGGGCAAACGGGCAGATCGGCTCGGAGCTAATAGTTGAGCTTAGAAAAAAGCGAGGGAAAGAAAACGTAATCGGGCTTGACTTGCGCGATGCCATGCCTGAAATCTCCGACGGCCCTTTTGTGAAAATGGACGCCACCGATTCGCAAGCCCTCTCAGCCCTCGTTGAAAAAGAAGGGATAGGCGAAATCTACCACCTCGTGGGAATACTCTCGGCAACTGGCGAGAAAAATCCGCAGCTTGCATGGAAGGTAAACATGGAGTCGCTAAAAGGCGTCCTTGATTTGGCCGCAAAGAGCAAAATAAAAATCTTCTGGCCCTCCTCAATGGCTGCATGCGGGCCCACAACCCCAAGGGATATGATGCCCCAGCGCACCGTTCTTGAGCCAAACACAATGTATGGCGTGACAAAAGTTGCGGGGGAGCTTTTGTGCAATTACTACCACCACAAATTCGGCGTGGATGTGCGAAGCGTGCGCTTTCCTGGGATTCTCTCTTGGAAAACCCCGCCCGGCGGCGGCACCACCGACTATGCCGTGGCAATATTTTATGACGGCATAAAAACATCCAAATATTCCTGCTTTGTGTCCGAGGATACCGTGCTGCCCATGATGCACATGCCGGACGCAATCCGCGCAATAATCGAGCTTATGGAAGCGGATGCAAGCAGGCTTAGCGTGCGCACAAGCTACAACCTTGCTGCGGTCTCATTCTCGGCAAAAGAGCTTGAGATGGCGGTAAAGAAAAAAATCCCGAACCTTGAGGTAACCTACACTCCCGACTTCAGGCAGAAAATAGCCGATTCATGGCCAAAAAATATGGACGACTCGGCGGCACGAAAAGACTGGGGCTGGAAGCACAAATTCGGCACCGAGCAAATCGTTGAGGACATGTACTCAAACCTTGAAAAAAAGCTCAAGGGGTAAAGACAAACCCACTGAAGCTTTCGGGCGCGGAACACGGGCACGCGTTCCAAAGCCTGAGGGCTTGCGTTTATATTGGCGGGCCCCCCTCATGCCCGCAAGGGCTTGAGTTTATATTTGCTGCCGTGTTCTCTCATTTATGATGGACGAGGAGATGCTCAAAAAATTGCTTGCCCAGCGCCTTTTTAGCCCAAAAAACGGCATAGAGCTATCCCAGCGCGCCCTCGCATCCAAATGGACTTCCTTTGCAACCCTATATTTTCAGATGCAGAACGAGGAGCTTGCCCCATTCATTTCAAAAAGAAAAAATGATTTGGCGCACTTCTACCTGCAAAACCCGAAAATTGCAAAGTCCTTTGAGGCAACCATTGACGCGCGAGAGCGCTATGAGCAGAAGCCATCCGGCCTGGCATCAGACGAGCTTGGGCTTTTTCTTGGCGGTTTTTGCTCCACAATATCCTCATGGTCAAGGCTTCTGCGCCATATGGCCGAATCAAACCATCTTGAGGCGGCAAAAGGGGCGCTTGCACAAATAGAAACGGCAGACTACTCGCTTGATGAGCAAACCAAGGACGTAATGCTCAATGACATGCGCGATGCCCTCTCAACGGGCGGCACAATAATAGGCCCGCTTGATGCAATGCTTGCATGCCAGCAGGCTATTGCACCCGCAATTGTGCAGAACTCATTTTTGCTCACAAAAACCGAGGATGAGCTATATGTGAGCCAAAGGCTCACTCCCCTGCCGCCGCTTGCCGATTTGCGGGCGGAAGAGAGGGAAATTCCAAGAAAAATAAGCCAGAAGGATTCACGCCTGCTTTTGCGCAGATAAATCTTTGGCGCCCGCTGAAGTTAAAAGCATTTAACTTCCATATACAATCCGAACAAATTTTATGAGGTGGGTGCATGTTAGTTGGCAAGAAACTGCCGGATTTTAGCCTTGATGCTTATGAGGCCGGAGAGCAGAAAAAAATATCTTCCTCTGATTTTCAGGGAAAATGGATGCTCTTATTTTTCTATCAGCGGGACTTTTCCCCCCTCTGCCCGACCGAGCTTGAGGCCCTTGCAAAGCTGCATCCGCAGTTTGAGGCCGAGGAGTGCGCAGTAGTTGCAGCCTCAACGGATTCTGCATATTCCCACGAGGTGTGGATAAAGAGGGATTTGCCGCAGGTAAAATTTCCCCTGCTTGCAGACACTTCCCACAAGCTTGCCCTCGAGTGCGGCATACTCCTTGAGGATAGCGGCACCGCCCTGCGCGGGGCATTTCTGGCAGATCCTGAGGGCATAGTGCGATATGAAACAGTCTCAAGCCTGCACATAGGCCGCTCAATTGAGGAACTCCTGCGGGCCCTCTGCGCACTCAAAACAGGAGCGGCATGCCCGGCAGGATGGAAAAAAGGGGATAAAACCCTCTGAACTTACCTTTGTCTTTCTTTAATTGCCAAAAGCCCCTTGCTTTGCGAATAATTAAACGGGGAGCCGCTGCCCCCCCTTCTTCCCCCATTTTCTTTCCTCTTCTCAAGATATCCCTTTGTCGCATATCCAAGAT
>JAZDKV010000019.1:0-6581 GCA_043802645.1 Microcaldota archaeon
AGAGGGCAGCATGTATTGAGCATACGATGTTTTGGTACGCGTCGGACGAGGGCCGGTCGGGGGAGCGCTGGGAGCCGGTGAGTATTACTGGCACGCCCAAATTTGAAAGGGCGTATGATAGCGCGGCGGCGGTGTATCCCATTACATCCGTGCCGTGCGTGATTACTACTCCGGATGCCCCTCCATCTATTGCATGGGCGGCTACCTCGGCTATTTTGGCCCAGTCGCCCGGAACCATGTTTTCTGAGAGGGCGTTTAGAACTGGGTAAATTTCTATTTGCGCCAATGAGCTTATGCCGGGGTACATTTCAAGAAAATCCTGCGGGCTAATTTTTGCGCTCACTGCCCCCGTTTTATAATCCACTTTTGCGGCTATTGTGCCGCCGGTGGTTATGAGGGCGATTTTTTTTGCCCCGCGCTCTGGCGCACGTTGCGCTGGTGCAAATTGGTGCGCGTGCACCTTTTTGGGTGTGGATGGCGGGAGATGCGCTTTTTCTTTTCCCTCTTTTTTTTCCATGGCCCTCCCCTTTGAAATTGTTGCCCCTCGTGCCTCAAGCCCCAAGTTGTAGCCTGAAGGCAGTTTTAATTTCAGGCAGTTGGGGTCTCCTGCGTTTGAATTTGGCATTACTATTCCTTTCAGCTCAAGCCCCCCCTTTGAGTATGAGATTTCATCCCCCAAAGAGATTGAAAGGCTGCTTAGCATCTGTGATATTTCCTGCGAGTACATTGGGGGAGATATGGAAAAGAAGGGATAAAAAGGGCGCTTATTTGGCTATGAGGTTTACCTTGTATTCCTCGGCGGAGGTTTCCGGGCGCACCGAATTCATGATTACGCCGGTTTGGTGCTCAAAGCCCGCCCATTTTGCAAGCCTGGGGGTAATTGAGATGTGCATGTGGTAGCCTTTTTCCCTGAATGGGGAAAGATGGTAGAGTATATTGTATGGCGGGTAGTTGAGGTATGCGTCTTGTGTTTTGAGCGCGCAGGAGAGAATCTCTGCAAGGCCTTCAAGCTCTTTTTTGCCCATATCCAGTATTGAGCCGATGTGCTTTTTTGGCACAATCCACATTTCATATTTGTATTTTGGCACGTATGGGCAGAGGAGAATGAAGCTTGCATTCTGCCAGATTTTGGAATATTTCCTGTCCTTTTTCATTTTGCAAAACGGGCAGTTTTTTTTGCAGACTTTCTGCTGCTGGAGAGTGTAGTCCGGAACAAATGGCATGGCGACAATTTGGGTGTGAGTGTGCTCAAGCGAGGCCCCCGCCTCTTCCCACTCGTTTTTGAACACGGAGGCGAATTTGAGCTTCTTGTTCTTTGAGTGGAATTCAAGGCGCTTTTTCACCATCTCAAGATATTGCACAAACTGCTTCTGGTTAAGCTGCGAGAGGGTTTGCGCGTGCACCGGGGTTTCAACTATTACCTCGTGAAACCCGTACGCCCTGCCCCATATTGGAGAGAGGGCGGGGAACTTGTTTGGAAAGCAGCGGTTCTGCCAGCCCTTGCCGCCAACGATGGGCGTGCGGTCTATCTCGGTGGGAGTAAGCTTCTCATTTCCGGGGCAGAAGAAGCAATCGGACGGCTTTGTTTTTTTCTTTGGCACCTCCGCCTTGAAATCGTGCGGGCGCATGCCGCGCGCAGGAGTAACTATTGCGGTCCGCCCGAAAAAATCTGTCCTTATTTCCCCCTGCGGCTCCTCCGTCTTTTTCCCCATGGAATTCAGAGAGGGAGTTGGCATATAAAAACCCATGGTGGGCAGGCTTTTCTAAAGAAGTCGGTTTTGCTAATTTTCTATAAAGTTTGCTAATAATCTCCCTCACTTGCTAATAAAGACGGGCAAAAGGAGAGTTTAATAGCAAAGCCCAACGAGGTTCATTTGTACTTCAACCAACACAGTTGCCTCTTTGACAATTCTGTCCTCAATTTTATCTTCTGGTTCCATTAAAATCATATGTGATCAATCGAAACGTAGTGTATGAGACGTTTTGGTTATCCGTTTAGAGCGATTGTCCGCGGAAGACAATTGGGAGTGCTCTGTGGTTAATTTGTCTGATTTTGGAATTGCTTCAAGATAATCAAAGGCAGCGCTCGCGTGCAGCGTGCTCTGCCCTTTTCCAAGTTTCTGAAGAGCGATGCGGATAGCCTCGTCGGACTGGTCGATGCCAATCCAGCTCCGGCCAAGCTCTTGAGCCGCCTTAAGAGTGGTGCCTGAGCCACAGAAACAATCGAGTATGATACTATCTGGGTTCGACGAACCCTTGACGAACAACTTTAGCAAATCAATGTTCTTCTCGGTCGGGTAGCTGGGATTCTGGGGGTCTTTATATTCCAACACGTCTTGGACCTTCTTTCCCCCGTTTTCGTCCGCATAAATCTTCTTTCTTGGCACGCCATTTTTCGACCATTCAATCAGACCAGCCTTATCCAAACGCTCTAATTCCGAAGGTGGACTTCTCCAATGCCTGCCTTTGGGTGGGCGTAAGCCCCGCCACGCTTGGCCCGTTTCGCCATTTGCTGTTTCCCCTGGAGCGTGAAGCGGGACAGTAGTGTAGCGCCGTCCGTCCGCTCCAATCTTCTTGAACAGCCGGTCCATCTGCTGCCTCCCCATCTGCTCACGTGGTTCATTCCATATCGGGTCGCCGGTCTTGGAATAGAACAGAACCATGTCCTTTATGTTCCCAAAGCCAACGCGCGAGAAGTTCTTTGGGTTGCATTTTATCCGTGTTATCTCATTTATATAATTCTGTTCTCCAAAAACGTCGTCCATGACAATTTTGACATAATGGCCGATTTTGTAGTCAATATGGACGTAGATGGATCCTCGGTCGGATAAGAGTTGCTTTAGTAGCACAAGCCTTTCGCGGAGAAATTCAAGATATTCCATTCCGTTGAGAGAATCATCATAAGCAATCCTGTCGCTTTTGCTATGGCTGATTGAATTGGCACGGCCAACTCCAATCCTAAAGACATTATTTGTCGCAAATGGAGGGTCGATGTAAACCAAGTCAACCTTTCCTTTGAGCCCACCATATTCTGACAAGTATTTTAGTATGGCAAGATTGTCCCCCTTAATGAGCTTAGAATTCGCGCCTGCTTCCCCTCCCGCGTGGCGGAGCTGTACTGGAGCGATAGACGGGAGAACGTTTATCCCACTTTTTTTCCATACAAAATCAATTAGCATGGCTGCCCCTCAAATCTGATATAAGAATTCCCTCAAGACAAGTGCGCTCATAATATTATGTTTCGCCCGTTTAGTAGTGATCTCCCGATACATCTTGTTTTTCCCTGGGATGTAGAGGACACCGTCAAGAATGCCAATTTTAATGGCGCGAGTAGTCTTTGTATCTAATGTAGCCATCGCGTCTGCAAACTGGGCGTTTTGATGCCCACCGAAATCGGTAAGGAATTTTGCTTCTCCGATGACATATTTTCCACCGAATCTTCCAACAAAATCCAATCCTTTTCCTCTACGGTAGCCGAGACTTCTCTTTGCGAATTTCATCATTTCATTATCGCCTGCATCTAGAATCGCGTTGTCCTTTGTCTTCTCAAATTCATCTAATGGAAGCAGGGGTGCTCCCAATGTGCCTTTCTGCAACCAACGCCTGAAAAGTGGGCCGATTTGTCGGTTGGTTTCTTTTGGTTCTGAGCATCTTTCCCATATCTCATCAAGCCCCATCTCTGCCATTCGCCCATATAATCGGTCGATGGTAGCAGGGTTTCTGACGATTGCTGATGGGTCGCGTTTTATATACGCCACATACGAATCTTTTATTGGAAAAAGCTCCATAGATAATAGGAGATTCAGAAGCCCTGTTTTATCCTTTTTCTCGAATGCATTTTTGATCAGTTTCCACTTCTTTTTGTCAATATCGCGTATCCCCTCTGGAACGACCGGGTAAATCTTGAACAGTTCGTCCAAGTAATTGCGTTGATTGGCAAATTCAACACTCAAGCCGGTCCAATGATTCATCCGATGCACCCATTCCAAAAGGCGCACTCAATGCTTTTATGCGTTCTCCAAGCAGAGACTTTTCTAAAGAAGTCGGTTTTGCTAATTTTCTATAAAGTTTGCTAATAATCTCCCTCACTTGCTAATAAAGACGGGCAAAAGGAGAGTTTAATAGCAAAGCTGTGGGCAATAGTTTTGTGGAGAAAAAAATTGATGGGAAGAAAAAGGAGCTCAAGCTCGGAGTTGCGGAAATTTGCGCAGCCTTGCTTTTCTCCGGGCTGATAGTTGTTTATAGCACGGATATTGCCTCCTTTTTCGGCCAGTTCTCATACATTGGGATTTTTTTCATCTCCCTTCTTGCCCATGCGACTATCCTCTTTCCTACCGCGCCCTTCCAGTTTGCCATGATTTCAATTGCCATACACCTTGACCCTCTTCTTGTCGGGCTTTTTGCCGGGGTGGGCTCCGCGATAGGCGAGCTTACCGGATATACTGTAGGGCTTGGCTCGCAAAATTTGCTAAAGTCAAAGAACGGCTATGCGAAGTGCATAATTTCGCTGCAAAAGAAAATATTTGAATACCATCCGGGAATTGCGATATTTGTGCTCGCTGCTATTCCAAACCCGTTTTTTGATTTTGCCGGAATTGTTGCGGGAATGGCAAAAATGAAGTGGCAGCATTTTATTATTTGGTGCGCTGCCGGGCGGATTATGAGATATGCGCTGCTGGCATATTTTGGGATTTGGTTTAGCGAGTATATTGGATAAAAATAATTTACAAAAATGCTTCTATTTCCTCGTCTGCCTGCGCCTGCTTTTTCTCAAATTCTGCCGCCAGCTCATCCAGTGATTTTCCGGGCTCTTTAATTTTGCTTCTCCTCTGCCTCACATTCACAAATACTGGGGCGCCCACAGCCTCCCCAAGAATGAGGGCCTCGCCTACTTTGAGCGAAGTTATTGAACGAAGGGAGTCCGAGTCTATTCCCTCGCAGGACTCGCCTATGTGCTTTAGGTCGTACGGGTTTGTAACCCGCAAAATGATGTTTGTATTGCACTGGCTTAGGGCGGTAGTTGAGAGCTGCACCGGCCTCTGGGAGATGAGGCACAAAGATGCGCCAAATTTTCTCCCCTCCCGCGCTATGGTATTGATTATTGAGCGCGAGAGGGCGGAGGACTTCTCCGTTTTTTCCGGGCAGAAATTGTGAGCCTCCTCAACGAGCATTAGGTAGGGGGGTATTAATCCCTTCTTTCTTTTTTTGAAAAATTTGGAGGCATAGTGCGAGGTGATTATCTGCTTTCTGCGCAAATCGTCAATGCCGGAGAGGTCTATTACTGTAAGCGTCCCCGGCTTTAGGATATCCGCTTTTATGCTGTCCGATTTTCCTATAAGGCGCAAAGACCTAAGCTCGCCAAGAGACGCAAGAAGTGGGGATTTTACGTTCTCCTTGATTGACTGGTCGGCGATTATTTCCATGCTAAGCTCCTGCAATCCCAGAAGCTCCCCCTTGTCTTTTATGCGTGATTTTAGCGCGGACATATGCTGCTCAAGGGCGCGCTTTGCAGTCGTGGACATGGAGGACCATTCGGCAAGCTTGTGCGAGGAGAGATGGCGAAGGCCTATTTTGATTGTTTCCCCTTTTATGACGTTTACGCGGTCCCGATAAATTGAATCAGAGAATCCTTTGTATTCGCCGTGGTTGTCTATTGCAACCACCGCTATTCGCCCAAGCCCGCTTTTTCTCTCAAGAAGCTCCTCAATCAAGACTCCTGCAAGGTATGATTTTCCGGAGCCGGACATGGCAAGTATTGCCAAATGCTTTTGCAGCAGTTTTGAGAGGTTTAATTTCACGTCAAGATTGTGGTGGCGCAATTTCCCAATCTCAAGGCCGTTCTCGTCTATGTGCAAAAATGATTTTAGCTGCCCCTCTTCTGCCTTGTGCACCTGCGCACCGCATTTGACAGGCGTTGATGAGCGGGAGAGGCGCTTCTCGTTGAGTATTCCGTGCACCTGCACCTTTGCGACCATGTACTCCCATTCCTCGGTGGGAAAATGGCCCATGGAGTCAAGCTTTGAGTATTCGGCAACCGATTCGGCGCGCTCAAAATAGCGGTTTGCGCGCATTATTTCGCTTATTGTTCCGAGGACCGGGCCGCCTGTGCCTTTTACCTGAACGAATTCACCCTTGTGCACGTCCGAGGATTTTATTACAAAATCAAATTCGTTCGTGTTTGGGGTTTCTGGGGTTGAGATTACGGTGCCAAGGGCTGGTTCATCCATGGAGTAGGTTGGGGGATGAAAATTAAAAAGAGGGGAGAGGGGTGTTTTCCACTCGCTTGGCCCCAATTCGCGGTTGATGGCCTCGGCTGTGGCCCTCACTTCTGTTCGTGCCCCGGCCTTTTTGCCCTTGCGGGCAAAAGCCCACCAACTCCCCGGGAGTTGATGGTCTCGCGGCCATGGCTGGGGATATTCATTTCCATTTGCAAACAGGCTCTCGGATGGGGATAAAGAATCGGAAGGGACGGTGGCTTTCGCGCATGTGGTTTAATAAATATCATGTGGCATATTGAGACTATTCATGCTGTGCGAGGAATGAGATGATCCCCGTTGTATCCAACATCCGAACAAAAAAAC
>JAZDKV010000020.1:0-6660 GCA_043802645.1 Microcaldota archaeon
CCCTGCACCCAAAACATAATTTATAGCGGCAATTTCATCCTCGGTGTGCTTTACCACCAAGTCGTGTTCCGTGGCATTCGCCGCCATCCAGTGCAAAACCGAGGAAGACGGGCTCATGGGGTATTCCGCCACAAACCTTACTCCCGCCTTTAGCGCCCCAAGGCACACGGCGTCATTTCCGTTAATGAGCATGTTCCCAGAATATTTGAGCGGCTCAATTTTGAGCGCCGGCTCCCCGCCTTTTTGCGCCCTCATGAAATCATATCCGTCTTTTGCAGCCTTTTTATTCGCAGCAACTATTTCCTTTCCCTTCGAGCTAAAAGTCTCCTCAATAAGCCCGTCAAGCACTGCCATCCCAAGGCCCAAAACAGCAACCGTTGCGCCCATGGCAACCTGATTCAAATATATCTGGTTCCCGGCATCCGCCGCAATCTTTGTAAGCGGCACACCCACGAGCCTAATCTCTTCTCCCTCTATTTTCACATCCTGCTCCTTCACCTTGCTTGAATCATAAATCACAATCCCGCCCTTCTCCATCTCCTCAAGGTGCATGAGCACCCCGTCTTTATTGAGGGCCACCAAAACATCTATTTTGCCATCAAGCGCGTAAATCTGCTCCTTGTTCGCCCTAATCGTCATCGTATTATGGCCCCCTCTTATAAGCGAAGGATAATCGTTTTCTCCAAAAACGCAAAGGCCGCACCTCTGCATCATTTTTGCAAAAACCCCGCCGATGGTGGCAATTCCTGCCCCCGCTTCCCCTGCCGCTTTGAAAGTCACATCATTAATTTTCATAGTGTATGCCCTCTGGTCGTTATCTAATGGACTCACAGACTTTCAACCGAACTAATTTAAATCTTCGGCAAAAAGGGGAGAAAATTTCGTCAAAAGCACAAAAACTATTTTGCATATGAAAATTTATTCCCACAAAATGCCCCAAAATCCCTTCCTGCTAAGTTTATATGCTCCAAACTCCATAAGAGTCCTTGCTTATGGGGCTTCAATTGCCCGTGAGTGGAAAAAACCAAAAAACTAAAGAGCGATTTGAATGAGCAAAAAACTATTTGTAGGGAACATGCCCTACAGCATGACGAATGAAGATTTGGCAAAACTGTTTGAGCCATACGGCCAGGCAGAAGAAGTCCGCCTTATAATGGACCGCATGAGCGGCCGTTCAAAAGGCTTCGGCTTCGTAACTCTTGCCGACGACGAGATGGCAGACAAAGCCATCGCAGAGCTAAACGGCAAGGATATGGGCAACAACATGTCCCTTAAAGTGGACATCGCAAAGCCCCCATCAAACGACAGGCCACGAAGAAGCTTTGACCGCTTTGGCGATGACGACCGCCCAAGAGGCGGCGGCGGGCGCGGAGGCTTTGGCGGAGGGCGAGACCGAGGCGGAGACAGGGGCCGATACTAAGCCCCTTTTTTTCTATTTTTTAATTTTACTTTTTTTCCCTGAAATTTGGATTATAAACCTGTTCCTGCCTTATTACCTTCAAATGATGATAGTTTGACTGTCTGATTTCATGATGAGAGTCACCAATCTGATTTAGAATGCGGTTGTAGTCTAATCTGGTTAAGATAAAGGCTTCCCAAGCCTTGGATCCGGGTTCAAATCCCGGCAGCCGCAAGGCTTTTTTCTTTTTCAAAAAGAAAAAACCCTGGAAAAAAGAAAATGAAGGTCGCTCGCAAGCTCGCGTTATATTACAAAGTTTAGTGTCTCTGTGTGCAAAGTTTTACCTATGATACTTCTTGTTCCCCATTATCATAAATCCCCGATAAACCTGCTCAAGCAAAAATAAAGCGCACATCTCATGTGTAAAAGTCATTTTAGACAAAGAAACCAGCCTAGCCTTCTTCCTAACCGAGTCCGAAACCCCGTCCGGCCCCCCTATAAAAAATGAAATTTTCTCCCTCCCCAAAAGCAGCCGCGCAAACTCCAAAGAATCCATCCCCCGCCCCTTCTCATCCAACACATAAGAGTTTGCATCAAGCATCTCAATTATTTCCTCCCCTTCCCTCTCAACTCCCCTATCCTTCAAATTCAAAATCTCCAAAGAGCAAAATCTTGAAAGCCTCTTTGAATATTCCAAAATCCCGGACTTCAAATAAGGCTCCCTCACCTTCCCTACCAAAACCAGCCTAATTTTTTTGGGCATGAAAAACTAAACGATAAATTCGTTTATATCTCTTGCCAATTAACCACTGAAGCTCCCAGGTGCGGGATATGCGGCGTGCTCGCCGCAATTCGCAAGCATAGCTTGCGAAGCCCCCGCCTTTAGACGGTGGAGGAGCACCTGGGCGGTGTCTCCCCCTAAAGACCGAGAGAAGCCCAGGCCTTTAGGCCTGGGAGCTTCATCCAAAAGCCGGCCCCAACTTATCCCCCTGCCGGCATCTCGCCACCCATTAAGGCTCCCATGCGTATCCTCCGCCTAAAAATCTCCCGTCAGCCTTATAATAAATGCCCGTTTTTCCAAATCATGGATTTCAAAAAAGCCTCCGTAGAGCAAACACTGCAAGCCCTTGACTGCTCACGGGAAGGCCTCTCGCAGGCAGAGGCAAAAAAGCGCCTTGAAATCTACGGGCAAAACAAAATAGAGGAAAAAAAGCAGTCAATTTTCCAAAAAATAGCCCACCACTTCTTCTCTCCAATGTCCATCATCATCCTCATAGCCGCCATCCTCTCATTTGCAATCAATCATTTAGAAGACGCAGGCATAATCTCCTTCCTCTTTATCCTAAACGGCGCCATAAGCTATTACACCGAGGCAAAAGCGGACGCCGCCCTTGCAACCCTTGCCAAAAAGATATCGGTTCTTGCAAGGGTTTTTCGCTCCAAAAGCTGGGACAAAATAGAATCCGAACTTCTAGTCCCCGGCGACCTCATAGAGCTAAAAGGCGGCGACATAGTCCCAGCAGATGCAAAAATAATTGAAGGCTCAATAGAAGTTGACCAGTCCGCCCTCACGGGCGAGAGCCTGCCGGTAGAGCTAAAGTCCGGCCAATTAGCTTATGCCTCATCTCTCGTGCACCGCGGCCTTGCAAAAGCCCTCATAGCCCTCACCGGAGAAAAAACAACTTTTGGAAAAACTGCCAAGCTCTCCCAGATGCAAAAGCCCCAGTCCCATCTTGACAAATCCATCTTCAAGATAGGCGAATACCTCATGATTTTAGCCCTCATGGGCGCAGTCTTAATCTTCGTAGCCGGCTACCTCCTCAACACTCCCATAGCCGAATCCCTTCTTTTCGCCCTCACTCTTTTGGTAGCCTCAGTCCCCGCAGCCATGCCCGCAGTCCTTGCCACTATAATGGCGGTAGGCGCCCTCCACCTTGCAAAAAAGCACGTGGTTGTGCGCCACCTCTCGGCCCTTGAGGAGCTTGCGGGAGTAAGTGTAATCTGCTCTGACAAAACCGGAACCATAACCAAAAACCAAATGACCGTAGGTGAAGTCTGGGCATACAAGTGCACCCAAAACCAGCTTCTAATTTCCGCCCGCTCCTGCATGCCAAAAGACTCCGAAGACCCCATAGACCTTGCAATTTACGCCCACGCCCCCATGCACGAGAAATTCGGCTGGAGAATGGAAAAATACGTCCCTGCGGATTCGGAGAGAAAGCGCGCAAGCGCATACCTCATAAGCGGCAAAAGCCGCCTTCTCATAATAAAGGGCGCACCCCAAAAAGTAATTCCCTTATGCAAACTCTCCCCAAAAGCAAGAAAGCTCGCATTCTCCCAAGTGGACCAAATGGGCAAAAACGGCTTTAGGGCAATTGCCATAGCCCAGAAAAAAGTCAAAAAATCAACAGATAATGAAACGGGCGCAACTCTCCTCGGAATAATCCCCCTCTATGACCCCCCGCGAGACGATGCGGCAAGAACAATCCGCCTCACAAAAGCAATGGGCATAGACATCCGCATGGTCACAGGCGACCACGCAGCAGCCGCAAGGTATATCTCCTCAAAAATAGGCCTCGTAGGCGAGCTCATCACTTCGGCGCAAATGGAGGCCCAAAACAACATCTCAAAATCAATAGAAAAAATCAAAATCTTTGCAGAAGTCCTCCCGGAGCAAAAATTTGCAATAGTAAAAGCATTCCAAAAAGCCGGCTATTCCGTAGCCGTCACAGGGGATGGGGTAAATGACGCGCCCGCCCTTCGCCAGGCAGAAGTAGGCATAGCGGTTGCAAGGGCAACGCAAGTTGCAAGAATGGCCTCAGACTTAGTCCTCACCGAAAAAGGAATCTCCGTCCTCGTAAATGGAATAGATGAGAGCCGGGCAATATTTGAGCGCATGCACAATTACGTCCTCTACCGCCTCTCCGAGACTTTTCGCATTCTCTTTCTAGTCCCATTCGCAGTCCTTGCCTTAGGATTTTTCCCCCTTGCCCCCCTCCAGCTTGTCCTCCTCTCCCTTCTCAACGACATTCCCATCCTTGCCATGGCAACAGACAACGTGCAATTTCCAAATGCGCCTGAAAAATGGAGGGTAAAAAGGCTTCTCTCAGTTACCTCAATTCTTGGCGCCATAGGGCTAATCTCCTCCGGCCTCCTCCTCTTGATAGCCTACTTTGTCCTAAAGCTTCCCCTTGAATCCATCCAAACCCTTCTCTTCCTCAAGCTCTCCCTCTCCGGCCACTTCATGGTATTTGCAACCCGCACCAAAACAAACTGGTTCAAAGCGCAAAGGCCGCCAATGCTCCTTCTTGGGGCAATAGTTCTAACCCAAATAGCAGCAACCATCCTCGCCCTCACCGGAACCTTTGTAGCCCCAATCCACTTCGGGCTAATCTTTGCCATGTGGGTTTATGTCTTTGCCGCCTTCTTCATAACAGACTACCTCAAGGTAAAAACTTACGAGCTTGCAGATCGGATGAATTGGTAATTTTGGCATAGCTTTTTATTTCTTGAAAATTTGAGAAATTCATGGCAAAAGAAATTGCAACGTTTGGCGCAGGGTGCTTTTGGGGCGTGCAAAAATCCTTTGATGAACTGCAAGGAGTCCTCAAAACAACCGTGGGCTACATAGGCGGAAAAACCAAAAATCCCACTTACGATCAGGTCTGCACCCACACAACAGGCCACGCGGAGGCAATAGAAATAGAATACGGCCCAAAAATAATTTCTTACGAAAATCTCCTTGAACACTTTTTCAAAATCCACAACCCGACCCAGCTAAACAAGCAGGGCCCGGACGTAGGAAGCAATTACCGCTCCGCAGTCTTCTACCACGATAAAATCCAAAAAAAGCAGGCGGAAGAATTCATAAAAAAATTAAACGAATCCAAAAAATACACAAAGCCCGTGGCCACCACTTTGGAAAAAGCATCCCAGTTTTACCCGGCGGAAGAATACCACCAAAAATACTACAAGAAAAACGACTTTTTTGCCTGCCACATATAAAAGAAGCATTTCGCTAAAAAAAATTCTCGCCCTCATTGGGCGCAGCCGACCTTCGGTCACGGCCGGTCTTTTGACCATCGTGCCCCCGGCCGCGTAGCGCCCGAGGTCGTCGCGGCTCAAATTGCTCTCGCAATTTGACCATTTGAACCCATCTAAAACGCCCTCATTGGGATTTGAACCCAAATCAAAAGCTCCGGAGGCTCCCATTCTATCCAGGTTGAACTATGAGGGCAAAATTTACAGCACTATTTGGCTCCTCTAAAAGATAAACCTATCTTTATAAATTTCCCCTCTTCTGCTAGTTTAATGTTCGAAGAATTCTTTAGCGGCGCAGAAGCGGTCTTTGCACTAAACCTCCTCCTCTCCCTTGCAATGGGCTACATAATAGGGGCAGAGCGCGAGTCAAAAGGAAAATCAGCAGGCATCTCAACCCAGTGCCTTGTAATTGCAGGCTCAATGACTTTCTCCTACCTCTCCTCCCTCATGATAAACGACCCTGCAAGAATAGCCGCAGGAATAGTAACCGGAGTAGGCTTTTTGGGCGCCGGAATAATCTTCCACCAGTCAAAGGACAAGGTGGTAAACCTCACAACTGCCGCAACCCTCTGGCTCGCAGCAGGAATTGGCATGGCTTTGGGATTTGGCTACTACGTAATCGCAATTTCCGCAGCCCTCTTTGCAATAATCGCGCTTAGAATTCCGCACATGGGAAAAATAAAAAAATAATTCTTTTAGACTGCCAGCATCCGCGCAAGCAAAAAAGCAATCCCAAAGCCCCCTATAAGCCCAATCGCGCCAACCCTCTCAAGCCCTCTCTTAAACGAGTCCGGCAAAAGCTCAACCAAAACCACATACGCCATAACTCCGGCAGAAAATGCAAGGGCCGCAGGCACCAGCAAAATGAGGCTGCTCAAAAACAAAAAGCCCAAAATAGCCGCAATGCCCTCAACAACTCCTGACAAAATTCCATAGCCCAAAGCCGATTTATTCCTCATCCCAAAGCAGGCAAGAGGCGCAGAAACCAAAAGCCCCTCCGGAATATCCTGAATGGCAATTGATGCCGCCACAAGCCAGCCCAAAGCAGAAGAGCTTGCAAAAGCAAAGCCCACAGCCAGCCCTTCCGGAATATTGTGCAGGCTTATAGCTCCAGCCAAAAGAGCCGCTTTTGCCTGCTCCGGGGGCATCTTCCCAATTCCCCCCCGCTCAAGCTCCCTGCAGCACTCCTGTGGGCAGCATCTTCCCTGCCTTCCAAATCG
>JAZDKV010000021.1:0-7361 GCA_043802645.1 Microcaldota archaeon
ATGAGCCTCAGGGATGGGCTGGAGACTCCAGCCGAGGCTTATGTGCGCAAGATGGGAAGCAAGAAAAAGATGGCTGTTGAAATGGTGGTCAGATGAAAGCGTTATTGAATCATCGAGAGGACATTAAAACGGGACAACACAATTCCCGGCTTATGGGGCACCTTTATATAGGGCTTTCTGCCTAATTTATTTGGAAAATTCAATGTGTAGCGCTCATTTTGTAATAGAAAGTTGCACTGAACGAGCGAAACAGTTTGGATTTGAACGCTAGTGCAAACAGCAGCACAAAAAAAAGCCCTTGGAGGCTTGTGCGAGATTGGCACTTAAAAGACAGAGGAATTGATATGAGTTTTGAAAGTATGGGGCTCTCACAGCCCGTGTATAAGGCATTGGCCCAGATGGGCTTTGAGCAGCCGACTCCCATCCAGGAGCAGGCCATACCGCTTGTTTTGGCGGGAAAAGACGTGATAGGGCAGGCGCAGACCGGAACCGGCAAGACCGCCGCATTCGGATTGCCCGCAATTGAGTACTGCCTCAAAAAGGGAGACGCAAAGAGCGGGGATAGGGCGGCGCATCCGCACGTATTGGTTATGGCGCCCACAAGGGAGCTGGCAGTGCAGATTTCAGTTGAGCTTGATCGGATGAGCCAGTTTGCAAACGTGAGAACCATCTGCGTGTACGGAGGGCAGGAGATTGAGAAGCAGTTTAGGGCTTTTGAGAGGAAAGTGGATATTGTAGTCGGGACTCCCGGAAGGATTTTGGACCATATAGAGAGGCAGAGCCTTGACTTGTCCGGAGTTGATTTTGTGGTGCTGGACGAGGCGGACAGAATGCTTGACATGGGATTCATTGAGGACATCGTGAGCATTCTGGACAAATGCAGGCCGCAGAGGCAGACCATGCTCTTTTCGGCTACCCTGAGAAAAGACATTGAAAATATTGCTTATGACTATATGAGGGAGCCGGAAGTTATCAGGGTTTCCGAGGACAAGATAACAATTGATAAGGTTGTGCAGAAATTCATGCTTGTGGATGCGCGCGAGAGGCTTGCGTATTTGTTTGCAGTTTTGCAGTTTGAGAAGCCAACGCTTGCGGTTGTTTTTGTAAGGACTAAAGCAAGCGCGGACAAATTGGCGCGCATTTTGAGGGACAGGGGCTTTGAGGCCGACTGCCTGCATGGAGACATGAGGCAGGGGGCACGGGACCGCGCAATTAGAAAATTGCGCGAGGGGCACCTGCACGTTTTGGTTGCCACCGATTTGGCATCGCGCGGGCTTGACGTGTTCAACATAACGCACGTGATAAATTACGATTTGCCCGAGGAGTATGAGACTTACGTGCACAGAATAGGAAGGACTGCGCGCATGGGCGCGGAAGGAGTTGCTATTTCATTTGCTTTTGAGGACCAGGAGGACTGGCTTAGGGGCCTTGTGAATTTCACGAGAGTTCCTCTTGAGGAGCTAAAGCTTGAGCCGGTTAAATTCCCGCCCAGGGTTGAGAGGAGAAGCGAGGGCGGCAGCTTTGAGAGCCGGGGCGGCTCCGGACGGGGCGAGGGCCATGGGCACGGAGGGCACCGCGAGGGCGGATATTCCCGCGGCGGGCGCTCTGGAGGATATGGAGAGAGGCGCTCGCCAAGAAGCGAGGGCGGGCACTCACGAGGCGGCGAGGGCGGCGGATATTCCGGGCGCTCCTCCGGCCGTGGGCATTCGCATGCCGGGGGCTCTTACTCAAGAGGGGGCCACATCTCAGGGGGCGCAAGGCGGGCACGGGGCAGGGACTCCGGATATACGGGGAGGCGGCGCTAAGAAGGCTTTAAATAGGCTTACGCCGTAAGTAGAAGTGTAATTTGCTTAGGTGATTTCATATGCTAAAAAACTGCGATTCATGCGGGGTGCAGACCTCAAATTATGCGCTTGTTCCTGATCCGAACGGGGATGGCAGCGTGATAAGGTGCAAGCACTGCAGGCAGCTCTCGGTTTCTTTTAAGACAAAAACCGGAGTTTTGGGCCCATAAATTTTAGGTGTTTTGAATGGGAGAAGTTGCTCTTACAATCAACGTAATGCCAGAGGACATGGAGAAATTTGAATCCGTGAAGCAGGCTATTGTTGAGAAGATGAAAAATGATATGGGCGGGCTTGTAAAGAGGCTGAACATGTCCGAGAAGGACATCGCCTTTGGAATGAAGGCGATAGTCGCATCCGTTGTAATTCCAGACGGCGAGGGCGGAGCCGACAAGGTTGAGGCATCCCTTGGGGAGATTGAGGGAGTTTCCTCAGTTGAAATTGTAGGGATGGACAGATTGTAGGGGCAATCTGTACGCGCTTTTGCGCCGCAAGCGCAAAACAGGCTTGAAAAGCCGGGCGTGGACAGGCTCTGAATTTATTTAGTTTTTGTTTTTTCCTCCTTGTTTTATACTTTCTTTTGCATATATCTGCGTGCTGAAAAAAATAGTCCTTGAAAATTGGCGCTCGCATAAAAAAAGCGAGATTGAGTTACAGGAGGGGGCAAACATGTTTTTGGGCCCCATGGGCTCGGGAAAATCATCCGTAGTGGACGCCATAGCTTTCGGCTTATACGGCACCTACCCAAAGCTTGGGAGGCGGGATGCAAAGCTCTCGGACGTTAAGAATTTCAGGCATATCGGGGAGATTGCGGCAGTTGAGATAGAGCTTGCGCACAATTTTGGCGGGCAGATGCACGAGTATAAGGTGCGCAGGGAAGTTGAGCCTGCGGGAGCGTGGCTGTACAAAGACGGCAAGCTTGTGTGCAAGGGGGCGCGGGCAGTGCGGGATGAAATTGAGGAGATATTGCAGATTCCATATGAGCTTTTTGCACGGGCAGTTTATGCGGAGCAGAACAAGCTTGACTATTGGCTCTCTTTGAGCGCGGGGGAGAGGAAGGCGGAGATTGATTCGCTTCTAAATCTTGACAAATTTGAGGCTGCGCGCTCAGGGGCTATGAGGGAGGCTGCACGGCTTTGCTCGCGGGCAGGGGAGCTTGAGGCGGAGGCGCCTATTGAGGCGCTTGAGGATGCAAAGAGCGGGCTTGAGATGCGCAGGCGGGAGCTTGGGGAGGCCAAGAAGCTGCTTTTGGAGGAGGGGGAAAAGCTTGAGGCGGCGATTCTGGGGAAGAAGGCTGCGGATGAGGCATTTTCAAAAATTGAGAAGGATGCGAGGGAGTTTGAGCGCATTTCGCGCCTGCTTAGCGCAAGTGGGGCAAAGATTGAGGCTCTTGAGAAAAATATTGCCTCAATTAGGGATGAGGGGGATGCGGCGCAAATTAGAAGCCTCCTTGAGAGGGAGGAGGAGGGAATTAAAAATAATGAAATGCGCCGCGGGGAAATTGAGAAGAAATTGAGGGTGGAGATTTCTCGCAAGGCAGAGATTTCACATAAGATATTTTTGGCAAAGGAGAAAATTTCAAAGAGGGAGGAGTTTGAGAGGAGGCTTGCGCTTTTGCAGGATGGGGCAAATGTTGGGCAGCTTGAGGCGCAAAAGGCGGAGATTGAGAAAAATTTGCAGGATATGCGCGGGAGGCGGGCCTCGCTTGTTTTGAAAGCGGGGGAGCTTGCAAAAATTTTGGAGGCTTTTGAGGCGGGGGAGGCGGACGGGGCGATATGCCCCATGTGCGAATCGCAGATAACTCCGGAAAATTTTGAGAGAGTGAGGGGGCAGAAAATTGAGGAGAGGGACAGGTGCAAAAGGCTTGAGGGGGAGCTTGGGGAGAAAATAGGGCAGGATGGAGAATTTCTTGCGCGGCTTGTGAAAAAAATTGAGGGGGCAAAAAAGCTCTCCTTGCAAATTGGGGAGATAGGAGATGCGGGAGATTTGGGCTTGCTTGAGAGGGAATTTTCGGAGATTGAGAAAAAGGAGGGGGAGCTTGGGCGCGAGATTGAGAATTTGAAGGAAGTTTTGGCTCAGGCGAGAGTGAGGGAGAAAAATTTGCGCTCAAAGGCCGTGAGGCTTGAGAGGGCGGGGGAGTGGAAGCGTGAGCTTGGGGAGGCTGTGCACGCGAGGGAGGAGGAGAAAAAGAAATTGGACGGGCTTTCATTTTTGCGCGGGAAATATGATGAGGCGATGAGAGCGAGGGAGATGGCGGCAAATGAGTATGCACGGATTGAGCAGAAAATAGAAGGCCAGAAGAAAATTTGCTCTCAGGCGCAAATTATTGTGCAGAAGGATTTTGAGGCGCTTGAGAAGCTTGAGAAGAGGAGGGCGGAGGCAAAGAAGATGCGCGAGGAAGCGGACGAGGTGTCAAAGTTTCGCGAGGCGGTCGTTGCGACCCAGGCGCAATTGCGCGAGAGCCTTATAGGGCAGATAAATTCGGCGATGCAGAAGCTCTGGAGAATAATATACCCGTACGGGGATTGGTCGGACGTGCGGCTTTTAGCGGGGGAGAAGGATTATTCTATGCAAATACACCAGGGGGAGTGGAGGGACTTGGAGGCGCACGCCTCGGGCGGTGAGAGGGCGTGCCTGGGGCTTTGCCTGCGGGCTGCGATGTCGGTTATGCTAACTCCGCACTTAGGGTGGCTTATTTTGGATGAGCCGACGCACAATTTGGACGAGGTGGCGGTGCGCTCGCTTGCCATTTCAATTTCGGAGCAGATGCCAAAAATAGTGCCTCAAATTCTTGTGATTACACATGATGAGAAGCTTTTGGAATCGGCGCAGGCACGGGTTTTGCACTTTGAGAGGGACAAGCTTGCGGGGGAGGACACGCGGGTTTTTGAGGCGTAGAAAATTGGGGGGAGTTTTTGCTTGAGGGAAGGCGGGTTTTTTCTTGGGCAATGAATTTAGGCAAAATATTTTTGAGAGGAAGTGGCGAATTATTTCTACAGCGATGAATTTAGGCAAAATATTGCGAGTAGAAGGAGAGGAGGGCTGCCTCAAGGGCATAATCTACTTTTTGCTCCCCGTTTGGAGAGTTTTTTTGCTTGGGGGAATTTTTGTGCAGATAATATTTTGCGTGCAGATATGCCGCCTTGTCCGATTTTAGGTAGTGGCGTATTAGGTGTATTGCCTCCTGCCTGAATATTGCCCCTATTGAGATGAGGCTGCAGATGAGGTAGAGGAGCTCGGATATGCCCTCGCCCATTGAGCCCATTGCCCTAATGTGGCCGGCCGAGCGAAAGACCGGCTGCATATGGTTTTTGATGGCTATGTTTTCTGCTGTTGTGTCGCCTGCAAGAATTCCTATTGAGTGGAGGGCGGCCAGGATTGAGATAAGCTTTCCTATTACTCTCATTCGGTATTTTTGATGGCGGGCCTCAAAGATGGGCAAGTGGTTTTTCGGGCTTAGGGAGATTAGATAAGTGCACTCAACGGGGTTGTAGAGGCCCTCCCTTTTTGATTGCACTATTGCGACCGGAAATGAAAAATGGCGGAGAGCCTCCGGCTTGTTTTGGCAGGTGAGGAGCTCAAGAGCTATTTTTGCCTCTTCTTCTGAGCTTACGCGCGATATGTGGAAAGTGCTGCCCCCGATATCTATATCGGCACGGGTTCTTTTTGGCTGCAGGTGGATTTTGGATAAAGAGAGGGCGGAGGAGAGAAGTGGGCGAAGGGCGGCAAGCTGCGGGGCGTCTCCTGCCGCTATAAGCTGCATTTTGCTGCTATAGTTGAGTGGGCTTGGGATATTTGTGGTGGGCTGCACTCTGCTTTGGGTGTGGAGGCTTCCAGCAGTATTTGTGGTGGGCCGCGCCCTGTTTTTGGCTTGGAGGCTGCTGGAGGTATTTGCAACTGGCTGCACCGGCTTTTGGTTGCAGCGCTGGCTGGGAGTATTTGTATTAAGCATTTTAATGCCCCTAAAAGTTGATTTTACTATAGGCGTGAGAATCGTTAAAAACGCTTGTCCCGCCCAGGTGGCGCGAATGAGGGGCGAAAAATGGGGGGTTTTGGCTGGCTTGGGCGGATGCCCGGCGTTTTTGGAGAAAACAGAAATAAGTGGAACGTTTAAATGCGCCAAAAGCCTAGTTCAAACAGAGGTATATTCTTATGAAGCTTGAAATTGCGCTGTTTGCGCTTGTGTTGCTTGCCGCTCTTGCCAGCGCGGATTCCACCTTCGTTTATGCGGGGCAGCTTAACGGCTCCGGAGGAAGGGGAGATATGGATTTTAATTTTTTGAATCCGGTGGCAGTATCCGCCGGGGATGACGGGCTCGTTTATGTCGGAGATATCTCTCTTGGAGGCGTTTACGGGCTAAACTCTACAGATGCGGTGGTTTCCACCATAGGCAAGGACGGAGGCGTTTCGGAATTTTCAGTAATATCCGACGTGAAATATTACGGCGGAAAGCCATACATAGTTGATAGGGGAAGCGGGAAGATATTTAGCTACGTGAAGGGCTCGGGAGTTTCCCAGATAGGGCCGTCCAGGGACCTTCTTGAAACCCCCACAGCAGTGCACATAGAGAACGGGACCCTCTGGGCGCTCAACTCAAGGAGCGGCAAGATTATAGAGTATAATTTGAGCAGGAGCTACCTTCTTGGGGATTATCTGGGAAACGGCATAGGGACAGGGAAATTAAGCGACCCGCAGGATTTTGATTTTGACTCAAACTACATCTATGTTGCGGACACAGGAAATAACCGGGTTGAAATCTTTGACAGGCAGATGAATTATGTTACAAGCATAGGAAGCGGGCGGGGGGGAGTGACCCTCAGCCAGCCGCGTGCAGTTGCCGTAGATGCACAGGGAAGGATATTTGTCTCGGACTGGGCAGACGACAGGATTGTGGTCTTTGACATAAACTCAAACGTGCTTGAGGCTTTCGGAACTAAAGGCAACGGGGAGGGGAAATTTGACAACCCGACCAAAATGTCCTTTGCAAAGAACGGGACACTCTACATTGCAGACAGCGGGAACAGACGCATAGTCATGTACACCCTTAATTGGAGCGCAAATGACCAAAACTCGGCCTCGCAGGTTGAGTTGGCAAATGAGACTGTGCAGGAGTACAAGAGCGCGGTCATAGGCGTGATGGACAGGCTCTCCGTGAATTACACCGCTTTTAGCTCGCTGGACGACATTAAAAAGGCGTATGAAAAGATGGCCGCCGGCCAGTATGGGGATGCAAAAACATTTGCCCAAAGCGCGGTTGCAAATCTTGGCGAGCGCAGGCAGATAGATGCACAGCTCATAGAGGTTTCCCTCGGGAAGTTTTTTGACAACGAGTCGTTTGCCATTGATTATTACTCAAAGCAGCAGCTGCCCCTTGAGCAGGAAACACAGAGGGCCTCAATGGCAGCAAAATTGGACGAGGCAAAAGCCGCGTTGGCGGCAAAGGACTATGTGCAGGCATCCTCCCTTGTTCTTGATATAAACGAATGGGTTGCGGGCGTTGAGAAAACGCGGCAGGAAGG
>JAZDKV010000022.1:0-8672 GCA_043802645.1 Microcaldota archaeon
CCGGTCCGCGCCGACGTCCGAGCAAATTATCTGCCCGTGCCCACCCCCGAATGCAAGCTCGGATATTTTTTTGGGGGAGTAATTTTTTGAGAGCGCGTCTGCTATTTCCCCTTTCTCTATTTTCTTCTTTCCTATTTGCTCGTGGTTTCCTATAAACGGGAAGAGAACTTCCTCCGAATCGTGCGAGAATGGCATGTGCCCCACATCATGCAGGAGGGCGGCAAGCCTTACTTGGGCCGCCTCGTCCTGTGAAAGCCCGAGCTTTTGCGCCATGAGGGATGAAATGTGCGCCGTGCCAAGGGAGTGCTCAAAACGCGTGTGGTGCGCCCCCGGATATACAAGGTATGTCATCCCGACCTGCTTTATCTGGCGCAGGCGCTGGAAATCGGCAAGGTCAACAACCTCTTTTTCAATGCCGCAAAATTCAATCTGCCCGTGCACCGGGTCGCGGATGTTCATGAAGTAGCCTCCGCACGGGCAATATTTAGGCTTTTGCCCGCGCCCGCCATCGCGCAATTGCCCAAGCCCCTTAGGCTTTTGCCAGCCCAAAACCCGCCATCTTGGCAGCCCCTGCTCAAGCCCGGATGCAAGCCCTTGCCGCTCCTTAGGCTTTTGCCCATTCTCCCCGCCGCCGCTCAATTACAAGCCCCTCATCCGCCATGACCATCAAAATTACTGTAATCGCCTCTGGGGTCAGCCCAAGCCTCTCCCCAATATCCTTTGAGTGCGAATTTCCCTGCTCAAGCAAATCAAAAATGGGCTGCTCAAATTCGCGCAAAAATGATTTTCTCAAAATATAATATTTCTTGTCAAAGCCCCGCACGCCCTTCACATCGTCATCCTTTATGGTTCCCTTGATTTGCTCCATCAGATATTTTGCCTCCGCCTCGGAGGAGAGGACCATGTAGCCCAGTTTTTGCAAATGCTCCACGGTGTTTATTGCAAGAGCCGGGCCTGCAACTGAATTTGCATTGTGGTTTTGCGCCTCGGGTGCAGAGGATTGCGCCTCCGGGAGAGAAGGTTGCGCCGCCCCGCTTGAGGGCGCGCCGTTTGCAGGAGCGCCGTGTGAAAAATTCTCCCGTGGCTTTTGGGCAAAAAAAATCTTGTTTGAGATATTATAGACGCCCTGCGGATATTTTGAATTCTTGAAAATTGTGATTGCCCTGCGGCTCAAAAGCTGCGCAAGCACGTTTTCCTCCTCGCCGTTTATTGCTTTTTTCACGTTTTGCTCGGTCCTCTCAAAAAATCGTATGCGCAAAAGCTTGTTTACAAGAGCCTGCTCCGCCTCGCTTAGGGAGAAATTTCTGGAATTATAGGCAGGGGCGGGATAACGTGGCTGGGCTTCATGGGAAAAGATTTCATTTCTTGCCCCCGTGCTGCACACAAGGAGGACGCCATCGCGCAGGGAGTATATTTCTGCCCCCTGGCCCTCTGATGAAAACTGGCCGGATACTCCCAAAGGAATCTCCAGAAATAGCTTCCCGTTTTCGCGTTTTATTTCAACTCGCATGAAATCACATGAACAATTTTTTCTGCACTACTTTTCCCTCAGGCGCCTCCTCCTCAAATATCTGGGCCTCAAAGGTGTATATTTTTGCGCTTGGGGATTTGTGCATGTCATTGGGCAGGCCTGCCTTTTTGCAAACTGCCTCCAAAAATGCCTGCGGGGTAAAATTCCAGTCAGCGCCGACTTGCGGCAGCAGAAGGCCTGAAGAGGCCCCGTAGCGTATAATCAGCCCGTCGCGGGGTATCTTTATGTGCTCCACCCTCTCATCTGCATGGCATTTTAGAAGGGTAGGCGGAGTGAGAATGCTTGCTTCAAAAACTATTTTTGAGAGCTCCTGCTCTTGCAGGGGCAAAAACCGGCTGTCATCAAATGCAGCGTGCACCGCCGCCTCGCAGGCGGCCTCCCCAAGATTTGAGGGCTCCAAAAACCCTATGCAGCCGCGCAGCTCTTTTTTTGGATAAGTGCTTATGGTTACAAAGATAGCGCGGGCTTCCCCGAAAATTCCATCGGACGGGGCTTTTGGGCTACTGCCGCAAAAATGGGAAATGACTGCCTGCCGTGCGGCCCTCACAAGTATCTCCCCCTCGCGCAAGCTTAGCCTCTCTCCCATAAAATGTATTGGAAGACCAATCCTTAAATCAATAGCGTGAGATTATTTTTTGTGGATTTTATAGGGCAAATTCTTGCGGTTAAAAAGCCGCAGGGCGGAATTCTCGGCTCCCTTGAGGCAAGATACAGGGAGATTGGGGAGAAATTCGGCTACGTGCCGGTGCAGGCGCCGGTTGCCTTATGCTTAAAGCGCCCGGACTCGCAAGTCTCAATAGAAATACAGTTCGGGGGAGAGAGGGCAGTTGAGGCAAGCCTTGAAAGCCTGCACAAAACCGGCTCTGGATTGTGCATTTTTGTGACTTCATCAAAGGCGCGGGGCTTGCGCCTTGAGGAGGCAAGGGCGCTACTTCTGAAAAAATTCCAGATAAAAAGCCAGAAATTCTACTTCTTGGACATTGAGACCGGGAGAAAAATAACCGCAAACGTTGAATGGGAGAAATTCTCCTCGCGGGCAAACCGCCCCGACTGGGCGATACCGGGGCCTATGCCGGCGCAGCCTATTTTTAGAAGCGCAAAAAAGGGCAAAACGAAGGGAAAATAAATTGCACGATTTTACAAAATCTATAAAAGCATTTGTTAGGCATAAGAAGTATAACAAAAAAGATTTTTAGGGAGTGATTTTGTGCGCACTGCATTCTTTTGGTCCTGCATGCTGATTATGCTTGGGATGATTTTTGCCCAGGCCATGCCAAGCGTTGATTCCACAGACTACTATACTATTGGAAGCCTTCAGATTCAGAGAAACCTTATTGTAAAACAGGCGGGCTTTGTAAGCTCCTCAACCGGGGCGGCTCTTGAGAAATATGAGAGCATAGTGACGATTATTGTAAAGAACAATGCAGGCAGCGCAAAAAAAGGGGTGCGAGTCAGGGAGGACCTCTCATACGTGCCGCCGCAGGCAAAGTTTTCTTTCAACATTGAGCCGCAGATGAATGCTAATTATGCAACCTGGAATTTGGGAGACATAAAGTCCGGAGAAGACGCCCACATCCGCTTCTCGGTTCCCGCAATAATTTCGCAGGGCGCCTTTGAGAAGCTTGGCGCCCCGCAGGTAAGCTTTGAGAAGCCAAAAGCCGCCATAACAATATCAAGCGATGCGGTTGTAGGCTCAAGCATAACCATTTCCATAAAGGGGCAAAACGGCGCTGGAATTGCAAATGCGTTTATTGAAGTGCATTATCCTGACGGGCAGACAAAGCCCGTGCAGACGGATTCGTTCGGAAATGTGAGGATAATTGCGCAGCAGCTTGGAACTTATTCTTTTAGTTCCTCGGATTACGAGGTTGGAGCTCAAAAATCCATTTCAATTTCAGCGCGGGGGGCGCAAGTGGAACCGCAGCCCGGGCAGCCGCAGCAAATGCAGCCCCAGACAGGCGGATTTGACATAGCGCAGGCAATTTCTGACTGGTGGATGATAATTCTTGTCCCGATAGCAGTTATTCTTGCATACCTTGCATACAGATTCCTCTCCGCCCCCGCAGACGATGGAGATGACATGCCTATACCCCCGGCTCCCGCAACAAGGCCATCCATACGCGCAGAGGGCTTCAAGCAGGGAGAGATGGAGATTGGCGCCCGGGATGAAAGTATTGGAGTAGAGCAGCAGAAGAGCATTGATGAAACGCTTGCAGGGATGGGCAGGCAGGGGCAAAAAGATGGGCCGGATGAGCAGCCTGGGCAAATAACTATGCCCCCGCACGTTGATACCCGCGGCCTCCTCTCAAGCAGGAGAGTTGCCGCCCCAAAGATTGGGAATGAAGAGGCAGATAAAGAGCAGGAAGGGGAGGATGGCCCTGAAGATGAGCCGGCGCAGGCAGAGAATGCTCGCTGGGAAGATGAAGAAACCTCCGGGCCGCAGGAAGAGAATGAAGAAGAATCCGCCCCGATAGCCCACGGAGACGAGGAGGAATATAAGAGAAAGATGCGGGGCAAGAGCCATGATTATGATGAGAGCGGATACGACGACTCGCAGATAGACGAGGAGGCTATAAAGAAGACTATTGCGGAGCTTGAGCAGCTGCGCGATGAGCTCAAAACAAAATCCGAAAAAGATGAAGAGGGGCAAGAAGATGATGAGGGCGATTCCGGCGAGGGCTTGGATAAAGAAGGGCATGGGAATGAGCCCCAAAGCGCATGGCAGGAGCAAGAGCCGCAAGAGGACGAGGGCAAAGAACTCGCGCCGCTTCACTCAATAGTCAGGAGCGCTAAAAAATCCGAACGCGAAAAAGTAATTGACGAGGACATAGGCAAGCTCCTTGATGAGGAGGAGGATGAACCCACGGTCGGCAAGCCCAAAAAGCGCGGCCTCTCCAGGATTGTAGATGCGCCCCGGCAAAAAAAGAGGGGGCCGGGAAGGCCGCCCAAGGCGCCTGCTGCCAAATCCAACGCATTGGCTGCCAAAAAGGCGCGGGTGAAAAAGCCTCTCTCCGCGCGCATGAAAATGCCAAAAAAGGGCGGGCCGGGAAGGCCGCCTAAAGCATCGGCTGCCAAAAAAGCGCAGGTAAAAGCTTCCTCCCGCGGCCCCGGAAGGCCTCCAAAGAAGAGAGGGCCTGGCAGGCCTAAGAAGAAGTAGGCCCCCCATTTCTTTTTTTATTTTGGCATCCAATCCTTTTCATGAAAATAGAGAAAGCCCCGGACATACAGGCAATGATTGAGAGTATAGTGGAGACTTTAAATGCCGAAATTTATGAGCCACAAAAACATGGCAGGCCGGAGCAGAAAATTGAGAGCGCGCACATAAACCAGCACCGAATAATCTGCATGCGCTCATACGATTCAACTGCGCGCGCTTATGCGCGAATCTGGGCTTTTCCGCAGATGTGGCAGAAAGCCCTTGAGATTTCCACATTTTATGTGATTGAGGTGCTCTCGCAGCACTTTGACGATTTGGCCCCGGAGAAAAAAGAGCAGACTTTGATGCACGAGCTTCTGCATATACCGAAAACATTTTCTGGCGCCCTTCTTGACCACCACCATCCAAGCGCCCCGGTAAACCATTCACGCACGATGAAGCTATGGAAAGAGTATAGAAGAAAAAAAGAAATCCTTCAGGAGCAAAAGGCGCAAATGGAAAATTTTGAGTAAATTAATCCAAATTGAATTTGTTCACTTTCACAAATGAGGGCTGCCCCTTTTGCACAAAAGCAAGGACAAGCTCCTCGCGCAACTGCCTTGCAACCGCTATCTCAAGCTCAAGGGAGGAAATGGATGCCTTCCATTCCCCCGCCACAAGGCGAAGAAGAATTTGCGCCCTCTCCTGCTCCCTGCCCACCCCTCGCGCATATACTCTCCAGTAGTGGGGAGAGTGGGAATTAAAGCGCACCACCCTGCCTCCAGAGCGCAATTGCGAGAATATTGCAAACTGCTCCGAAGGGGTTGGAAGCTTCTCTCCCTTAGGGCCATTTTGCGCCTTCATTTTTTTTACTATTTGCGCCGCATCCAGTTTTTTTGCCCCCTCCGCCGCCTCAAGCAAATCAATTGAGCGCAGATATGCCGCCTCAAGGGGGTGCAAGATTACTTCGTCTCCCGCTTTTTTGCCAAAGCCCGCCTGCATGAGCGATAGTGCCTCCTCCTCTCCCGCGATAAATTTGCCATTTGTGAATTTTGCCATGCGTTCACTTCAATACGCGTCAATATAAGTATTTTGAGCCAAAAGAAAAACATGCTTGGAGTAAAAAATACCCTTTCAACAAAAATTGAGGAGCTTGCCCCCGCGGAGGGGGACACCCTGCAAATGTACGTTTGCGGAATTACGCCCTACGACTCAAGCCACCTTGGCCATGCGCGCACCTTCTGCTCCTTTGACATAATGCGCCGCTGGATGCAATTTGGCCATAAGATGAAAATAAATTTCATACAGAACGTAACCGACGTGGATGACAAGATAATCAAGAGGGCACAGGAGAGGGGCATGGCTCCCCTAAAACTCTCGGATATGTACGACAAGCAGTGCAGGGAAGAGATGAAAATGCTCAATATACTGCCCCCCACCCACATGCCAAAAATATCCGGGCATATGCCCCAGACTATAGCCATGATTGAGAAGCTCATAAAAAACGGCATTGCATACACCACGGATACGGGAGTGTATTACGAGGTCTCAAAATTTCCCGGATACGGAAAGCTCTCGCGCCAGGACCCTGAAGGAATTAGGGCGGGGGCAAGGATTGAAATTGATGAGAAGAAGAAAAACCCCGCGGATTTTGCACTCTGGAAATTTGAGGAGAGCGAGGGCTGCACATGGGATTCTCCATGGGGGCGGGGAAGGCCAGGCTGGCACATAGAGTGCTCCGCCATGTCCATGCACTACACGGGAGGCAAGCCCCTTGACTTGCACTGCGGGGCTAGGGATTTGATTTTTCCCCACCATGAGAACGAGATTGCCCAAGGCGAGGGAGCGGGATATAAACCGTTTTCGCGCATGTGGATGCACACCGGATTTCTGACCGTAAGCGGGGAGAAGATGTCAAAATCCTTGGGCAATTTCATAACGGTTGCACAAGCGCTCAAAGAGTGGGGGGATGCAAATATACTAAGGCTCTTTTTTGCCCAATCCCACTATTCTTCTCCAGTGGATTATTCGCCCAAAGCCCTTGAGGCTGCCAAGAATACCCTTGAGAATGTGAAAAGAAGCCTCTCCATAATGCAGGGGGAGGGGGAAAATTCAAACAAGGATGAGGAGCACACTCTCACGGATTCAATTAATTCGCATCTGGGCAAATTTTCCTCTTCCATGGACAACGACTTTGACACGCCTACTGCCCTCTCCGAGCTTGTTTTGGCATCTAAAGATATAGCCAAGGCAAGGGCGGAAAATAAAGTTTCAAGGGAAGTTTTGCAGGCTCAGGCGCAAAGAATTGCCTCCGAGCTTGAAATTTTTGGAATAGAAATTTCAGGGGAGAAAGAAGGGGACAAGATGGATGAGCGGAAGATAAAAGAGCTCATAGAGGAGCGCGAGAATGCGCGCCAAAACCGCGACTTTAAGCGCTCGGATGAAATGAGAAAGCTTCTTGCAGGCAAGGGAGTTTTAGTTGAGGACTCAAAAGACGGCGTAAAATGGAGATATGCTTGAGGGCTTTTGGCCTCTTTGGAGCGCGCAAAGTGCAACTCATAAACCCAGCATCCATCTCCATGCGGGCAGCACGTGAATCTTCTTCCCGCTGCTTTGGATGTCTTCTTGCTGCTCAAAAGTGAGTATAACTCCTTCCTTGAGCCCGAATTCGTCCATTGCCTCTTTGAGGCCTCCAATCTCGCGAGGGCGGTTTTTTGCATTTAGCTCATAGCAGACTTGGATGGCATGTGCAATCTTTGCCCCTTCCTTGAGCACGAAGTCACATTCACCCTCTTTGGAGAAATAGAATGCCTCCGAACCCCTGCGCCTAAGCTCTATAAATACGGCATTTTCCAGCAGCCGCCCGAGATTATCCAGCTTGCTCAAGCCGGCAATCTGATAGAATGCCGGATCGTTGATGTATATTTTTTTGGGCGCATCCAGTTGCCTGCGCACGGAATAGTCAAATTTATTGAGTTCAAAGAAGAGGTAGGAGTTGCTCATAAATCCCACATACTCTTTGACGCTAATCGCATTGGAGAAGCCCAGGGCTTTTTTGAGGGAATTGTAAGTGAAGCGGGAGCCAATTTGGTTTGTTAACAGGCCTACGAGCTCCCTCAAAAGCCTCTGGCGCCTGATCATGTGCCTTGAGATGATGTCCCTGTAGAGGATGTTGTCATACAGGGTTTTGGCATATTGCGGATCATTGTTTTTGAGAAATTCCGGCAGGCCGCCTTGGATAATGTATTGCCTGAAAGCCTTGAGCGCCTCAACTCTGCCGCCAGTTTGATACGGGGTTTCTTTGCCGGTTTCAATTGAACGCAGGCGCAAAAATTCTCTGAACGAAAATGGGTAAATCTCAAAGGGCTTGTAGCGGCCAGTAAGCCGGGTGCCAAATTCCTGGCTTAGAAGAGAGGCGTTGGAACCGGTAAGCACCACCTTCTTTCCTTGGTCCTGCAAACGGCGCACAAACAGCTCAAACTTGCTGACGTTTTGTATTTCATCAAAGAAGTAGATTTGTGCATTGCCGTATTCCTCAATAAGGGCTTCATTGAGCATTTCAAAATCTTTGGCATCAAAATCAAGCAATTTTTCATCTTCAAAATTGAAATATGCAGAATTTTTCTTGCGACCCATTATCTGCTTCATGAGAGTGCTCTTCCCAGTCCTACGCATTCCGGTAAGCACGATGATGCGCCGCTCGCCAAATACACCAAGAAGTTCCGGCAGCAAATCCCTATCTATAAGCCCGGATTCGCCTTGCTGCCCTTTCTGCTGCTTAACTATGCTGCGCAAAATTTCTTTAGATATCATACTAATTACTAATTAGTAAAAATATATAAAACTACTCAGTGGCAATTAGCACTCAGAGAGGATATAGTTCAAAAAACCATATTTGGAGCATTTTTTAAAATCCAAGCCATTATAAACCTCCTTTTTCAATTTATAATCAGGTGATAGTGTGATTTTGCCAAAAGCACCCGTTGAGCGCTTAATTAGAAGTTC
>JAZDKV010000023.1:0-3743 GCA_043802645.1 Microcaldota archaeon
CGTGCAGAGACTCTATATTTCTTGCCCAGCTTGTAGGCGCTCCAGCCCCAGTTTCTCCTATGGATTATCTCGGTAACCTGCCAAGGTTCAAGTATTTTCATGTTTTTAGTTACCGGGAGGACATTAATTTGGGATAAGACAAAGGGCGAATTTGGGGGCAGGTTTAAATAAGCCAAGAAGTTCTACTAAACAAACAGGGGCATATCTTGCGCCCAAAAATGAGTGGGTGATTATGAGTTATATTTCAAAAGATGAAAAAAATCCGATTCGGCTCTATGCGCTGCTGACTATTGCGCTCGTGCTTGGGGCTATAGTGCTTGCAGGGTGCGTCCAGAGCGGGGCACCGGAGGCAAATAATCAGGGCGGCTCAATCGCCCAAGGCTCAGGCTCGCTTGGGGCAAACGTGCAGCAGGGAACCAACATGTCTGCGGGCGCAGGCGACCAGATAATGGCAGAGAACAAGACCTCGGCGCAGAAAGTGCAGGAGCAGATTGCGGCCATGGTGCCCGATGGCACCTACATGAAGAACGTCTCATACAACTACCACAGCGGAACCGAGACTATGGAAGTGTCCCTTACAGTGCAAAACGACGTTGTAACCGGCGCCTCAATAACCCCAATGGGGACTCCAGCCCCATTCTCGCTTAGGATGATGGAGGCGGTAAACGGATCATTGCCGAATTTGGTAATCGGAAAGCGCATTGAGGACATCTCCATACCAAGAAATGTTGCGGGCAGCTCCCTTACAAGCGCCGCTTTCAAAAACTACGTGCAGGACGTCATAGACCAATACAAGCAATGAAGAGATGACAAGCAATGAAGAGATGAAGGAGAAAAAATGGAGCTTGCATCCGCCAAAAAAATGCTGCTTGGGACCGAAGTGGCAGTTCAGGTTCCCGGGCGGCAGTCCCATTTTCTTTCTTTTTGCTTTGGCGAAATAAAGCGGATTGAGGACGAGTACTCCCGCTTTCTGCAAAATTCAAAGCTCACTTACGCAAATTCGCGGCTTGGAAAATGGCAAACAGTTTCCCCGGAATTTATTTTCCTTCTTAAAAAATCCCTTGAATTCGGGGAGAAAACGCGCGGCTCTTTTGACATCACCATAAAATCCGCGCTTGAGGATTTGGGCTATGCAAACCGGGAACTTCCAAAAAACCAGGATGAAAAAAACTTCCTCCTTGGAATAAGGCGCGCCCTTGAGGGAAAAATCCTCATAGACGAGAAGAATTCGCGCATCCTCCTAAACTCCCAAATAGATTTCGGGGGGCTTGGAAAAGGATATGCAATAGACCGCGCTGCCTCAATTCTTGAGAGGCATGGCGTCTTGCACTACTGCATAAACGCAGGCGGGGACATATACGCAAAATCCGCCCACGGCGAGAAACCATGGGAAATCCTCCTTGAGCATCCTGATGATTCAAGCCGCGCAATTGGAAAAATAGACTTAAACTCAAAGTCTTTGGCAGCGTCTGCGCCAAACAAAAGAAAATGGGGTAAAAACCACCATCTCATAGACCCGAAAACCGGCAAGAGCGCAAGCGGGGCAAAGTGCATCTTTGTGCTTGCAAATACTGCCATAGAAGCAGATGCTTATGCGACCGCCCTCTTTGTATCCGGCTTTGAGTGGGGGATTGAAATCTCAAAAACCCTGCCAATTGAAATATTGTTCGTCTCAAATGAGGGCAAAATGTACCAAAGCCCCGGATTCAAAGTTGAGTTTTACAAGTAAATCTTTTTATACTCCCGCAGGCTTTTATCCCCATGAAACACGAATATAAACTGCTTATAGCCTGCATTCTTGCAGGCGCGATATTTGGGGCATTAGCCGGCTTTGGAGCCGCCACCCTTATGCCAAAAAGCCAGGACCAATTGATTTCAGATTTTTATGCAACCGAAATGGCTGCAAGCGTCAGCCCCTCTGATTTTGTCTCCGAGTTGAAAAACGGGAATGCAGAAGGCATAGCCATAGATTTGAGAAGCAGCGGGGAATATGCGCAGGGGCACCTTGTAGGGGCGCTAAATATTCCTTCAGTTGAGATGAATTCGCAGCAGCTGATTGCCGCATTCCAAAAACTTCCAAAAGACAAGCCCGCCATACTCTACTGCTACAGCTCGTACTGCATGCTCTCAAAGAGCGTGGGCAAAACTCTTGCGGACAACGGGATTTATGCAAAAGATTTCAGCGCGGGCTGGTATGAGATAAAACGCGATTTCTCGGACTACATAGTAAACGGCACGCAGCCCGGAGAGCTGCAAATTTCGCAGGGGGATTCGGGGCAGATATGCACGACTTCAGGCGGGGAATTCCACTGCTAAATTTTGCTTTCGCAAGCCAAATATTGCCGGGCTGATTTTTTAGCGTTTTTTGCAAGTGCCAGCGTTTCGGTTTTTTGCAGCCGGAAAAACGCCTGCTAAATCTTTGCCATATCCATAGCTTTCTTTGCAATATTTCCAACAAGAAGAACCAAAGCCAAATTATCAACAGCCATATCTATTGCAAAAGTTGAGGCAGCTAAAAGCCCAACAATTGCCCCGTAAATTGCCTGCCTTGAATTTTTCATGGGGCTTGTCTTTGGCTCCAAAAGCATAAACGCCATGAAATATGCCGGCACCAAGAAAACCGGATGGCCCACAAGCGCCCCAGAATAAGTACTTAGCGCAATGTGGGCAATAGCCCAAGCTACTACAAATGCAATCTCCATAATCCACTTGTTCAATTTCCACGCAAGAATTATCGCCGCTATAAGAAAAACCACCCTCTCATTTGCAGCCCACCATTCTCCGTAAAGCCCAAAAGCAAGCCCGCCAACAACAACCGCAAGCGCCGCCGGGTTTAGAAGAGGCATTCCCTTGTGCCGCAGCACATACTTTGAGGCAACTGCAAGGACCGAGAGGAGGCATAGCTGCCATAAAGGCGCAACAGGCGAGAGAATCGCCCCTATAATCAGCCCGGTATTAACCGCATTTTCAGAAATTTTTTGCTTTTTAGTTAGCGCATAAAAGATTGCAAAATCGGCAATGAGCGCGGAAATAGTGCAAATCGCAAGCGAAACAATTGCCCCTACGGGGTCCGAAAATTCTGCAATTCCAATAGCCGCGGCAATGAGAAGAAGAATAATTGTGCTCCTATAAAGCGGATAGCAGCGGATTTTGTTTAGCCGGCCATCGTCCCTCTTGCACATGTCCGGGTCATTTTGCATCTGAAGGCCTTGCGGCTTTTGTTGTGGCTCCCCCTGCCCCTCGGTTTGGGCCCCTTGCGGATTTTTTCCACTTTCCTCCATGTGTTTGCTTGTAAATAGATGCATTATTATACCTCTCCCCATTTCCATCCATAATCCAATGCATCCGGCATGTAGGCGCAATAGTGGCTTGCATCTACAACCGGGCGTGCGGGCAGAAGTAAGAATTTTTTCCCTCTTTTTTATTTTTTTACCCTTTTAGGCTCTCATTTAAATTTCACGCAAGCCTAAATCCTGCATGAAACTCCTTGAGGGAATAAAGCAAAACGTCCTTGCCCTCGGCTTTGTAAGCTTTCTAACAGACGTCTCCTCCGAGATGATTTTTCCTCTTTTGCCCCTCTTCTTATCAACAGTCCTTGGGGCCTCAAAAGAAGCCATAGGCCTAATTGAGGGGGCGGCGGACAGCATAACAAGCCTCCTTGACATATTCTTCGGCTACTCCTCCGACAAGGAAGGGGAGAGGAAAAAATTTGCAATTGCAGGCTATGGCCTCTCGTCCTTGTG
>JAZDKV010000024.1:0-2032 GCA_043802645.1 Microcaldota archaeon
CGGCTGCAGCTCCCAGTCGTTTTTTGCCCCTTCCCTTGCAATAGCCCCAAGCAAAATACTCAAGCCATTCTAAAGGCATATTGAGCGGTTTAGCGGCTTTGAGAAATAATTCTTCACGCACGCATCCCCGTGCGCCCCGCATAAAACGGCAGTATCCGTGGCGGTAATTGAAATCCACCTCTCCTTCTGCTTATAGTTTGCAAAAAACATCATGTCCAGATAAGGGGAGGGCGTGCCAAAGGGGTCAATCTCGCAGAAATCAAAATTTTACTCCCGCACAAAAAAAGAGTTTGAATTCTCCTGCGCAACTTCCCCCGAAACAGAATTAAGCTCCAAATTCTTTCTCACAGCCTCGCATGCGCGCTCGCTCCTGTCAAAAAATTTCACTTCCCCAACGTTCTCATTTTCAAGTTTGTAGCGAATTCCCCTAATCCCGCTTGCGCTAAACCCATCCACCAGAATTCCAATCTTCGGCAGGGTGCCCACCCAAAGCGAGCTCAAATCCCTGCAAAATTCCATCCGCGGATTGTAGAAAAGGCGCTCTCCAACCTCTATTTTTGCCCTTCCCTCGCTAAGCCTTTTGCAATTCATGTAGATATATGTAAAAATTACCTATTAAAACCTCACATGCCTTCAAAATCTGATGCCGCACGCCACAGTTTCAAAAAGCGAGCTTAAAGGCTCAATTGACCCGCCCCCATCCCTTGAGCTTGCATGCAGGTGCATCTGGGCCGCCTCCCTAGGCGATGGCGGGGCGTATGGCAACTGCCCCAACCACCCCGATATAAAAAGCATAATTTCAGTCGCGGAACAGCTTGGGGCAAACATAGAATTTCAAAAAGGCACCGCAGACATATTCGGCTCGCAGGAGCCTAAGCAAATTCCCCAAATCCTCTGCAACAACTCCTCGCGCGCAAGCCGCTTGTGCCTCCCGCTCGCTCTCACCTTCTCAACCATAACCTCCCTAAAAGACATCTCAATCCCCTCCCCCGCAACCGCATGGCTTGATGAGGCTGCCAACCAGCTTGGAATAAGAATCACAAAAACACAGGGCGAAATTTCAATCTCCGGCCCCCCTTCCAAAAACTGGCTTGAGCTCTCAAACCGAGCCGGCGCATACTGGCTTGAGGGCTTCATGTTTGCAATTCCCCAGTTGGATACCACCGAATACATGCTTCAGCTGGACGATTTTATTTCCATGCACCCATCATTTTCCTACACGCGCGAGGCCTACCGCATCTTTGAAATAGGCTACTACTACGACGAGCAGTCGCGCGTTCTCACTCTCCCCGCCTTCCAATTCTATAACTCGCAATACATGGACATACCCCCAAGCTGGAAAGAGGCCTCATACTATATGGGCGCCTTCCTCCTCTGCGGGCAAGGCGAGGTAAAAGTGCCAAACTACTCGCACCAGCCCGAAAAGGATTTCTGGCTAATTTTCCACGTAATAAAATCAATATCCGCCTCAGAGGACGGAAATTCCCACCACGTGCGCACCTCCCTTCCTCTAAGGCTTCCAAAACAGCTTGACCCGCGCCCATACCCCTCCCTAATCCCGCTAATGGTTTTGCTTGCAACCCAGGCGCAGGAGCCGGTTGAAATTGCGCCTCTCTACCCCCTCTCTCCGCTTGCAAGAAAAAGGCTTCTTCTCTCATGCCGCGAGCTTGAGAAAATAGGGGCGAAAATAAGCATGGCGAGCTCGCAAATAATCATCTCCCCCTCAAAACTAATAGGTGGAAAGGCAGATTCACACGGGGACTCAAGAATTGCCATGGCTTTAGTCCTTGCCGGGCTTATTTGCAAAAATCCCCTGCACATAGAAGGAGTAGATGCAATAAACAAGGCGAACAAAAATTTCCTCTCGGACTTAAAACTTCTTGGGGCAAAAATAAAATACCCCCACCTAAAGGTGGGGGTTTTCTCCTAGACAAAACTGAGGATACTTAGCTGCTCCGCCTCCTGCCTGGCGGAGCAGATGGTATTCTGCAGCTCCTTATGCCTGTGCCCCGAAATATAGCCATACACTGTG
>JAZDKV010000025.1:0-2959 GCA_043802645.1 Microcaldota archaeon
CGACTTCCTCTGACACAAATTCGGCTGCAAATATGGGCAGCTCTTTTTGGGTGAGGGGGTGGATTGGCTTTAGGGAGAGAATTTCCTGCGCGGATACATCTTTTATTTTCTGAAGCGGCAGCTGCTCGGACAAAAGCTCGCATGCTTTTTGGGATAGGTAGAGATTTTTTTCCTGAAGGGAGGCTAAAACGTATTTTGCATCTGGATTTGCCCAGAGGTTTGTGACTCCCGGCAGGGTGTCCGGGCGATAAGTGGTTGTTGGGATGTAGGCGTCTCCCACCTTGAAGAGAATTATGATTACCTCCTCAATTTTTGGGTCCACGTCGCCTCTTGTGTCGTGCGCGCCGACCGCCTGCCCGTCTTTTGGGCACCAGGGGACGGGGTGCTTTCCTTTTGCTATGAGGCCCGCCTGGTCAAGCTTTAGAAATTGCCATGTGATGAATTTATTGTATTTCTCATCAAAGGTGTGGAATTTTCGCCTCCAGTCAATTGAGTAGCCGATTTCGTTCATGCCCGCCTCAATTTCCTGCGAGAAATAGAGGACGAGCGCTTTTGGGTCGGTAAGCTCTTTTGCTTTCTCTGTCGGGATGTCATAAATCATCTCAAAAATATCAAGGAGCTCCTGGTCGCCCTCCTCAAGCCTTTTTGCCATTGCGAAAATCGGGGTTCCGGTAACGTGAAACGCCATTGGGAAGAGAGTATTTTTTCCCTTCATTCTCTGGTATCTTGCAGTTATGTCGGCTGTGGTGTAGGTTCTTGCATGCCCTACGTGCTGGGGGGAATTCGGGTAAGGGTAGGCTGCGGTAAGGTAGTATTTTTCTCCCTTGCCCTCTTTTGGCTCAAAGAGCTTTGCCTCCTGCCATTTTTTTTGCCATTTTAAGTGCAAGCCTTTTAGATTAAGGGATGAGTCCATGGGATAGGTTTGTGAAATCAGGATATTTAATGCTTGGTTTCATTCGGGCAGGTGGTAATAAGGATGATTATGTAGAATTCCCCAAATCATTTCATTAGTTTTTTTATCTGCATGTCCAAGTCCAATATATGCTCCCTTGTGTTGAGCTCCTCACCGGATTCAATTATCGTGAATTTCGGGTATCGTGACTCGAAAACGTTTTCGGAACACAGCGCGTTCTTCAATATTACACCCTTGAGCCGTTGTGCATCGTATTTTCCATCCAATGTTTGGTTAACCAAGCAGAGAAAGACGTCAAAAAATTTCCGGGTTCCGTTTGGCTCATCTATTTGCACGCATGCTATATGCCCGATTCCGCCGTTTACTTGTGGTGGTATTGATACGGCTTTGAGAGTAATTCCGACTTCAGATGCCAGCTGCATGGCGAGGAAGGTGGATATATCACAATCCATCCGGCTTTCGTTGATGCACTTGAGCACAGAGCTGCTTGCGGCCTGATAAACAAGCTTGTTTTCCTTTGCCATATCATAAAAGGCGTTGGCAAATCTCTCAAGCTTGTTCTTCATATTGGAGTATTGCGCATATTTTTCCATGAACGAATTATGCAACCCCGAGAGCGCTTCAAACCCCGCGAGCGCATTGCGCCGCATGCTTATCTCGTTGGTATTTCCTTCTGCGGCCATGACGCCAAGTTCTGAGAGCATCATTTTCCCATATAACCCTCTGGAGAGTGCCTCAATATTTTTCACATCTTTGATGAATGGGTATAGAAACCCGATGCCCTTTTCCTCAAGCCTTGGTTTTAGGGCGCTTTTTCCCCGCTCCGGGGCAACGCGAAATGCCATTTTGATAGAAGGCGGCTAAGATTTAAATTTTGGAGCGAAACTTTGCGGGCGTAATTTTAGAAAATGAGATTAGGAATAGGGAAATAAAAAAGAAAAAATTTAGAGGGCTACTTTTAGCCCCAATTCTTTTTTGAGCTCGCGGTAGCGGTTTCTAATAGTTACTTCGGTAACTCCGGCGACATCGGCAACTTCTTTTTGTGTGCGCCTCTCGCCAAACATCGCGGATGCGATATATACGGCCGCTGCTGCAACTCCGGTCGGCCCTCTGCCGGAGATGAGGCCTTTTGAGACCGCCTTTTTTAGAAGCTGTATGGCCTTCTCCTGCACTTTGCCTGAGAGCTTTAGGGCTGCGGTGAATTTTGGCACGTACTGGCTTGGGTCTGTAAGAGGCACTTCCAAGTCAAGCTCGCGGCGAACAAAGCGGTATGCCCTTCCGATTTCCTTTTTCTCAATTCCGGAAACCTTTGAGATTTCGTCCAGTGTTCTTGGGATTCCGTGAAGGCGGCAGGTTGCATATATGACTGCGGAGACTACGGACTCTATGAGCCTTCCTCTTATGAGCTCGGCTTTGATGCATTTTCTGTACAAGAGTGCGGCTGACTCGCGGATTGAATCGGGCAGGCCGAGGTATGAGGCTATGCGGTCAAGCTCGGAGAGGGCGATTGCAAGGTTTCTCTCCATTGAGGTTGCGATTGAGGCCCTCTTGTGCCACTTTCTCATGCGATAAAGCTGCGCCTGTTTCTTTGGCGAAATTTTTGCGCCGCGAATGTCGCGGTTGTACTGGTCAATCTCGGTTACGAGGCCTTTGTTTGGGCGCATGTATTTGATGGGTGCGCCTCCACGGGCGCGCTTTTCGCGCTGCTCTGAGTCAAAGGCTCTCCACTCCGGGCGGTGGTCCTCAATATTTTCCTCGAGAACTATGCCGCACTGGCCGCATACGACCTCTCCTTTGGCATAATCACGGATTAATTTTGCACTGCCGCATTCGGGGCATTTTTTGGCCGACATAAATCCACCTCTAAATATAGTGTTCTAAACCTGGTTAGAAGTTTGAGAAGATGATAATCTATTGGGGGGCGGGGGGTATTTAAACTTTTTGCTTATTTAAAACGTCGTTGGGGAAAATGGTTCACGACGGAAGGGGTATGGAAGGTATTTTTAAAAGGCTTATAAAGAAATTGTGCGCCCCTACACTGGTTGT
>JAZDKV010000026.1:0-4912 GCA_043802645.1 Microcaldota archaeon
CAAACAAATACGGCGGCCTCTCAGGCCCCGCAATCTTTCCGATAGCCCTGCGCTCAATAAATGAAATAAGAAAATCCTGCACCATCCCAATCATAGGGGGCGGCGGAGTAAGCACCGGAGAGGATGCGGCCGCAATGCTCATGGCGGGCGCAACCGCGGTTTCCGTGGGCACGGCAATCTACAAGCGCCCGGACGCCTTCAAACAAATAAACTCCGAGCTTTCAGCCTACATGAAAAAACTGAATTTCAAAAAACTCTCGGAGATAAAACTGATAGAATAAAAAATGAAAAGAAAAAATAAAACTGAAAAATTGTGCGAATAAAAAATGCAACAAAAGATGAAAAGAAAAAAAGCGGGCGCGCCGCCCAAAAAATTTGCATTTGAAAATAAATTGCCGGTGCAATGTTTATGCAGCATATAAAAGCGCAAGTGAAAAAAAACCAGAAGGAAACCGCCCAGGTCTCCCTCCTCACTTTTAGCATTTCCATAGAAGCAAAGCCGGGGCAATTTCTAATGTGCTGGCTTCCCGGCGAGGATGAGAAGCCAATGTCCGTTGCAAATTCATCTCCCCTCCAGCTTGCAATCGCAGACGCCGGCCCCGCCTCCAAAAAAATGTCGTCCCTAAAAGAGGGCGAATTCCTCTACATCCGCGGCCCCTACGGCAAGCCATTTGAGCCAAAGGGGAAAAAATGGCTAATGGTCGGCGGAGGCTACGGCTTTGCGCCCCTGCGATTTCTTGCAAGGGAAGGGGAGAAAATAGGCTCAGAAGTCCACTCAATAATCGGCGCGAGAACAAAAGATTATCTCATGCAAAAAGCCCCAGGAAAAAATTATTTCACCACGGACGACGGTTCCGAAGGGCAGAAAGGAAATGTGCTTGCAGCCCTAAAGCCCCTCTTGCAAAAAGAAAAATTCTCATGTATTTGCTCCTGCGGCCCGGAGAAAATGATGATGGCGGTTGCAAAAGCTGCCAAAGAAAATAAAATCCCCTGCCAGCTCTCGGTTGAGCGCTACATGAAATGCGGCTTTGGAGCCTGCGGCCACTGCGCCATGGGCCCATGGCTCTCCTGCATAGACGGCCCAACGATAGACGGGGAGCAGGCGCTCAAATTCCCGGAATTTGGCTGCTGCCATAAGGACAGGGCAGGAAGGGAAGTAAAATTATAATGCTAGCAAGGTGGTTATTTGTTCATTCGCTCAACGCGCGTCTTCATAGATGGGAAATTGCGCCCCGCATGCCTCTCAATCCATACCGAAAGAATAGGGGGAGTCCACTCCTACACCTACATGAAGGAAGAAGCCCTTGATGCAGGAGACTGGATTATACTGCCCGCAGGCATAGATGTGCACACCCACATGCGCGAGCCGGAGTCGCCGCAAAAAGAGGATTTCACCACGGGCTCGCAGGCGGCAATTGCCGGGGGCACCACAGTCTTTCTTGACATGCCATGCTACAAAAACCCTCCCACAACTACTGTGGGCGCCCTCACCGCAAAAGAGAGGCTTGCAACCCAGAAAAGCGTATGCGATTTCGGCTTCCATTTTGGCGCAAGCGATGAAAACTCCGATTTGATAAAGCGCCTGCAGCCAAGCTCGCTCAAAGCCTTTTTGGCAGAAACAAATTCAAAGCTCACCCTCTCAAAATCCGGTTTTGAGCGCCATTTTGCAGGCTACGACTCCAAAAAGCCCTTTCTCGTCCACTGCGAGGACCCGGAAATAATAGAAAAAAATTCAAAAAAATATTCAAGCCACGAGGATATCCACGACCAAAGGGCAGCCCTTGAGGGAGTCAAATACATAAAAGAGCTTGCACAAAAATTCAAGAGGCGCGTACACTTTGTGCACATGAGCACTGCAGCCGAAGTAAAAGCCGCCAAAGCCGGCGGCCTCACCCTTGAGCCTACCATAGCAGGGGAGAAGCCGCTCCCTTTGCACACTGTTGAAATATGCACCCACCACCTCTTTCTCTCCACGTCCGATTTGGAGAGGCTCAAAGGCTACGGGATTGTAAATCCCCCCCTTAGAAAAAGGGCGGAAGTTGCAAAGCTCTGGTCGCAGCTAAAAACCGCAGACTGTGTTGCAACCGACCACGCCCCGCACACTCCAGAAGACAAGGCAGCCGGAGCCCCCGGCTTTCCGGGAATACAAACCATGTATCCGCTCATGCTGCACGCAGCCCTTGGCAAAAAAATATCCATAGAGCAAGCCGTGCGCCTCTGCTCCGAAGGCCCCGCATCCGCATTCACCCTGCACAGAAAAGGCAAAATAGCCCCTGGTTATGACGCGGATTTGATACTCTTTGACCCAAAGGATTCCTGGCACATAAGCTCGGACTCCCTTTTCTCAAAAGCCGGGTGGTCCCCATACGAAGGCTGGACTTTGCGCGGCAAAATACTCGGCACCTTTTTGCGCGGCGAGCAGGTATACTGGGACGGGGAAATTCTCGTAAAGCCCGGATATGGAGAGCGCGCCCAGAGGGCAGACCAGATAGGGACCGAGAGGCTTGTGCTGCGAAAGCACGCAAAAGAGAGGTAATTAATCAACGAGCCTCGCGCTGACTTTTCCCGGCGCATCCGAATAAACGTCTAAAACATAAGTCCCCTCGGCCTTCACTCCCTCAAGCCCAATGCCGGAAACATCATAATCCACGGGCTGCAAAATCACGACTTCCCCATAGCTTGTCTGCACGTTGAGCACAACCTCGTGCGCGCGCAGCTGCACCGAATCCACGTTTGGCAGCTCCACCTGCACCCTAAGCCTTGCACCCTCACCTATGCTGCCCACGGAATTTACGGACGCCGCAAGCCTCGCGGCAGAAAAAGTCCCCTTTGAAATCGCAAGCCTGTCCGGGGAATTGCCCGCGTTCCACTGCATTGCAAAAATTATGGGAATAATGGCAAGGCTCAGAAGCCCAAGTATAACAAGAAACTCAATGGCAATTTGCCCCCGTCCCATGCAAAACAAATCCTCTTGCCAATTAAAAACCTATCCGATTAATTTCTCCTCCTTGAAATTCCGGTAACCTTGAAGCTTGCCGCCTGTGCCGCAAGCTCGTCCACCGCCTCATGCACCGCAGCCACAAGCTCATAATTTGAGGCATGTGAGCGCAGCTTTGTTTTTCCAAGAAGGTGCGCGGAAACAAAATACATGTTTCCCTCCCCCTTTATGTGCATCGAGAGCCCTTCAGCCCCCGCCCCTCTAATTTTTGAGAGAAGCTTCTCGCCAATATCCATTATATCCTCCGAGAGCTCCTTGTCTATCCCGTGCAGGCCGGAAATTATAACCGGCAATTTCAGGTGCGAGCGCACCGTCGCCTTGAGAATATCCTTTGATGTTATTATCCCGACCGGCCTTTTGTCATCCACCACAATCAGGGCTGCCCGTTTTGCCCCAATCATCTGGTGCACGGCATTTGAGAGCGAGGCCGCCATATCTATGGTCTCTATCTCCCTCTTCATGAAAGAATAAACCGGGAAATTTTCCGGGGAATTTTTATCCATTCCCATGCCCGGATTTCTCTGCTCCGCACCCTCGCGGGTTGGCAGAAGGTCAAAAACCGAAACCACTCCCACAAGCCCGCCGTTCTCAACTACCGCCAATCTTCTCACGTTAGCCTCCCTCATAATCGCGTTTGCAACCGAGGCGGACGAGTGCGCATTAACTGTCATGATGGGGGAGGACATGTGCCCGTATACCTTGTGCCCCCTCAAAAATCCCTCCTTCTCAACAGCTGCAAGCACGCTCCAGCGGTCCACGGTGCCCAGAACCTTTGTCCCGTCCATCACTGGCAGAGTCTTAAACCGCCCGGCAAAAAAAGCCCTGCACACCTCGTCAATTTCCAAATCGCTTTTTAGGACCGGTGTCTTTATGGCTATGTTTGCGCATTTGGATTTCGTGGCATCCATCCGCCTCTCCCGCATTGAGCGCTCATCTACAACCCCTATATATTTCTTCCCGTCAAAGACGAGGGCAGAGAAGCCGGTCTTTTTCATCTTGGCCAAAGCCTTTGAAACAAATTCATCCGCAGATACAATAATCGCTTTTGAGAGCTCCATATGCTCACCCGAATATCAAAAAGAAGGCAGCATTTATAATCAAAAGCCAAAATCCAATCCAAGATTATGCACTGCTTTCCCATGCCATAGGAAACAAATAAAAAGGCGGCAAGCGAAGAAAAAACTATGGGGCTGTTTGGAAATGAGCATGGTCTCTTGGGCCTGAGCAAAAAGCATTTGCGCTACTGGGGGCAATTCATAATGGCCGCAAGTGGCGTCGCTCTCATAGGCACCGGAATTCTTCTATGGACAAATGCCCAGCCGGCAAATTCAATATGGGTTCTAGTCCCAATCCTTCCAATGTTTATCGGTTTAATCATATACTTGGCAGGGACTTAAGATGGCCGATGCAAATGAGCTAAAGCATCGCCGCTATATTGCAAATCTCCAACTAGTTGTTGGTGCGCTATCCACCCTGCTCCTTACTCTTCTTGGTTATTACGTAACAAGCCCGCAGAGCCAGTGGGCCGGACTGGTTTTGGGTTTAATAGCACTAATCCTTGTCTCGGACGTAGCCAGTTTCTTTGTTTTCAACAATCAAATGGCGGATTTAGAAAAATAATCCCCTTCCTGCCGCCAGGCAAGAATTTACATTCTCTCAAGCGCCCCAATTCCCAAAACCCACATAGCCTGCCCCATTCGCTCCATAAACGCCTCAAGAATCAAAAGCCGCGCCCCGCGCGCCTGCAAATTCCCCTCGGAAAGCACAGGCACTGCGGCATAAAAGCTGTTGAAAGCCCCTGCCAAATCAAGGGCGTAATCGCAAATCGGGTGCACGTGGTAATTCTTCTCACACTCTCCAAGCACCCCGTTCCAGGAGAGAATGAGCCTCAAGAGCGCTATCTCCTTCTCCCCC
>JAZDKV010000027.1:0-7503 GCA_043802645.1 Microcaldota archaeon
AAAGCCGGACGTGAAAATTATAGGGGTTGGAGGGGGGCTTGATTACGCCCAGTCGGGAAGCACCCACCAGGCGACCGAGGATATTGCGGTAATGAGGTCTTTGCCTAACATGAGGGTAGTATGCCCCTGCGGCCCGATGGAGGCGGCGGCTCTCCCGGCGGCCCTTGCAAAAAGCCCGGGGCCGGTTTATGTGAGGCTTGGGCGGGGAGGGGAGAAAGAGGTGCTTTCCGCCCCCCAGAAGATAGAGATAGGAAAATCAATGGAGCTTTTGGGAGAAGAGGGCGAAGGGGAGCAGGCGGTAGTTTTCTGCACTGGAAACATTTCAAAAAATGCTTATGACGCAGTTGATGGCCTGCGCCAAAAAGGGCTTAAGGTGCGCCTTTGCGCCATGAGCTGGGTAAAGCCCCTTGATGGAAAGGCCATATCCCGCGCGGCCAAAGAGAGCGGGCTTATAATCACCGTTGAGGAGCACAATGTATCAGGGGGCCTTTACGGGGCCGTGTGCGAGGAGGCGGCAAGGCTTGATTGCAGGGCAAAAATCAGGGCGGTTTGCTTAAATGACACTTTTGTAAAGCACGTCGGGGATACGGAATATTTGAGGGGGAAGGTAGGGCTTGATGCAAAATCAATCGGGGAGAAAATAGGGAAGTGGATTGAAGAGGGATAGGCGGATGGGAAAAATCCTTACTCTTGCAATCCCCACTTACAACAGGGCGTGGGCCCTTGAGAGGCTGCTCTCTTTTTTGTCCGAGGAGATAAAGGGCGTTGAAGATGAGGTTGAAATTTTTATCTCGGACAATGCCTCAACAGACGGCACTCCGGAGGTAATTGGGAAGTGGGAGAAAAAAATCGGGGTTAGAAAAAGGCGCAACTCCCAAAATTACGGGTATGAGGTAAACGCCATGCGCATACTTGCCGAGTGCTCCGGAGAATTCTTCTGGGGGCTTGGCGACGACGATTTGGTGAAAAAAGGGTGCGTAAGAAAGCTGGTGGCAGACCTAAAGGAGCTTGAGGTGCAACATGTCTCCTCAATATACGTGCCCTCCGGTGGCGAGGATAAAAAATTCAAATTTTCTAGGATAAAGGTATTTTCAAACACGGACAAAAATTACCCGCCGCTTCTTGTTGGGTTTGGGGGCTCAATAATGCTAAGAACCGCCCATGCGCTAAAAATTTATCAGGAGAAGGCGTGGGAGGAAGGGAAGCTCATATGCAAAAAGCACGAGGACAAATATTTTCTTGATGCCTTCATACACACGTATTTGTTTTTGGAGTGCACAAAGCAAACCGGCAAATTCGCGGTCTGCTCGTATTCCGGGGCGGATTTTATTGGGGACGGGGGGGAATTCACCTATGAGAAAATGCTCTGGATTTACCTTGTCGCCATTGAGGAGAATTATGACGTGAAAAAATATTACCCGTGGTTTGATGCGGATACCGCGGCGTATAAGTGGAACACGCATTTCGTGAGCATTTTTCTTGTGGCGGACAGGCCGGGCCTTGAGCCTGTTTTTGATGCGTATTTTGCAGTGCTTCTAAAATACATGGAGCTTGATGGTGAGGGCGGCTGGGCAAAAATAATGAGGGCGGTTAATTTTGCAAGAAAACTGCCTCTTGCTCGCAATTTTATTGTGCTCACATATGATTTGTTTAGGGCATACAAAAAAGCAAGGGGAAAGAAGGACCTTTTTGTAAGAAGGGCGGATACAAGCGGGCATATGAGGGACAAGCTTGATGTTGCCGTGCGGCGGGCGAAGTTCATAGTTGAAGGAAAGCCTTACTGAATAGAGAGGTACTTTTCAATCTGTTCGTCAGTATATGCGCGCATGTTCTGCCCCGAATAGAATTTCTCGTACCATTCAAAAGTCCACTGCAGGCATTTTTCCATTCCGATTTTTGGGCCCCAGCCAAGCTCCTTTTTTGCCTTTGATGCATCCAGCTTGAGTATTTGCGCCTCGTGCTTCAAATCGTCCGGGATTATGTCGTATTTTGCGCCGGATTTCTCAACAAGCTCGCTTACGGTTATGAAATTTTCCTCGCCCGGTGCAAAATTGTATGCGCAGGCAAGGCTTTCGTTTCCCTCGTAAAGCCCTTTTGCCAAAAGCAGATAGCCAAAAAGAGGGTCAAGCACGTGCTGCCACGGGCGAATTGCCTGCGGGTTTCGCATTGCAAGTGTTTTCTTCAGCTCTTTTGCGCGTATTATATCTGGCACCAGGCGGTCTTTTGACCAGTCGCCCCCGCCTATGACATTTCCCGCGCGGGCCGAGGCAACAAGGGGGCAGTTGGGGGTTGTTTTTCTGTTTAGAAATGATTTTCTGTATGAATCAACCACGATTTCCGCGCATGCCTTTGAGGAGGAATAGGGGTCATGCCCTCCGAGGCGGTCGGACTCCATATATGCGGCTATTGGGGAGGAAACGGCCTGGGGGGAAAAGGGGTGCGTGGCGCCTGTTTTTGCGCTGGTTGCGCCCGGTGAAAGTTTGTCCTCATAGACTTTGTCGGTTGTGACTATGGCTACTGATTTTATGGAGGGGCAGTGGCGCGCGGCCTCAAGGATGTTTGCACTGCCCATTACATTTGCCTCAAAAGTGTAGAGGGGGTCGTCATAGCTCTCGCGCACAAGCGGCTGGGCGGCAAGGTGGAAGATTATTTCAGGCTCGCATTTTTGCACAAAATCATGCAGGGTTTGGTAGTTGCGTATGTCCGCAATTTTCTCCCCGGCAAGCGCTTTTCTTATTTCAAGGATTGTGTATAAGTTTGGCTCGGTGTTTGGCGCAAGCGAATATCCGAAGATTTGCGCCCCGAAGTTTGAGAGAATGCGTGAAAGCCACGCGCCCTTAAACCCGGTGTGGCCGGTTATGAGGATTTTTTTCCCCTTAAAAAATTGAGAGAGCTCCTGCAAGGTTACACCTTCCATGGGGCAGTGTTTAGGTCCCAGAGCTTGTTTAGGTCAAGGTAGTCCTTGTAATTGTCCATCATGTGCCAGAAGCCATCGTGCCTGAAAATGGAGAGCTGCCCCTCGGTGGCAAGATTGTGCAACGGCTCTTTTTCAAGAGTGCATGAATCATCATCCGAGAGGTATTTGAAAAGATTCTTTGAGAAAACAAAAAAGCCCCCGTTTACATATTCGTCTATTATGGGCTTTTCCCTAAACTTCTTGACCATATTGCCCTCAAGCTCCATAAGCCCGAAGCGCGCGGGCGGGCGCACCCCGGAGAGGGTGGCATGCCGTCCCTGCTCAAGGTGGAATTTTGCAAGCTTCTCAATATCTATGTCTGCAACTCCGTCGCCATAAGTGAGAAAGAAGTGGCCCGTATCCACGTATTTTTCTATTTTTTTAATGCGCGCACCAGTGCTTGCCTCAAGGCCGGTGTTTGCAAAAGTGATTTCCCAGTTGTATGAATTTGAGTTATTTGCGTGTATCTTGTCCTGCGAGCGGTCTGCAAGGTTCATGGTCACGTCGTGGTCCATGAATTCCCGGCTGTGGAAATATTCCTTTATCATGTCGCCCTTGTAGCCAAGCGCGAGGATAAACCGCTTCTGGCCGTATTTGGCATAAGTCTTCATTATGTGGAGCAGGATGGGCATCCCCCCTACTTCCACCATTGGCTTTGGCTTGAACTCAGTCTCCTCGCGCAGGCGGGTGCCTTTTCCACCGCAGAGGATGACCACCGGCCACCTGTTTACCTCTTCCATGAGTTTATCCATGTTTTGAACCTTTTATTCCTTGGCTAACCGCCATATAGGTTATATAATATGTAAAATGGCGTATTTAAAGATTTGGGCTACCATAATTAATAACCGGGGGGGAGAAATTGGGTTATGGGAAGGCCCAAAGTGTCAATCATAGTGCCGGAAAAAAACGGCTCCAAATACATAGTGGAGACCATTGAGAGCATTATGGCGCAGGATTTTGAGGGCTTTGAGTGCATAATTCTGGATAACGCCTCAACGGATGATACCGTGGGCAGGATACGCCGAGTGATAGGCAAGGACGGGCGGTTTAGGCTTCTTGTGCACGAAAAAGACATAGGCTACGTGGCAAACCTCAACGCCGGCCTTCTGGAGGCAAAGGGGGAGTATATCGCCTATTTGCACGCGGATGATTTGTGGGATGGGAAATTCCTCTCAAGCTCCGTGAGCCTGCTTGAGGGGCACCCGGATGCGGCCATGTCTTTTTGCCGCTTTGAGAACATTGATACAAATTCCAAAAAGCACCCCGTGCCCCCAAAGAACGCATTTGAGGGGGCATCGCGCAAGATAGGGAAGGAGGAGCTCTTCCAAGAATACATGAAAAGGGATTTTACCCCGGTCTGCACCATTATGGTTAGAAAGTCCGTGCAGGACGAGGTTGGCGATTATGACCCCCAGTTTCCGGGGCCCTGCGACTACCAGATGTGGCTTAAGATTTCGCACAGCCATCCGGGAGTTTACAACTCGCAGAGCGCCTCAAGGTATAGAATACACGGGCAGAGCGGCACCGGGCCCCTCCATGAGAGGGGGATATTGCTCATTGAGCAGTATAGCATGATATGCAAGCTCTTTGATTCGCTCGGGGGCGGGGAGAAGGGCGAGGCTGCAAGAAAAAAGATGCTTGAGAATACCGCGTGGGCCGCGCTTGGGCAGGCGTTTAAGGCCATAGGGCAGAAAAAGGCGCAAGTGTGCAGAAGAAAATGCGGCATTGCGATGATGTGCTACCCCTCCCTTCTTGTGGGGCTCGTGGCTGCCAAGATGTATTTTGCTTCCTATTTCACGTTTATTCTTGCGCCTCTTGCGCGCTTTGCCACCGCAAGATATATAGGGGAGAGGGCATAGGATGGTTTGATGGAAGGCTCAAAAGAAGTGCGCAAAAAGATAATGGGGCTTGTAAAAAAGTTCTACGAGCTTGAACACAAGCCCAAAAACAAATGGGACGGGGGCAGGATAGCCTATTCCTCAAGAGTCTATGACGAGAGGGAGATGGAAAACCTCGTGGATGCCTCCCTTGATTTTTGGCTTACCGCCGGCAGGTACCACCAGAAATTTGAGGAGGGGCTTGCAAAATGGTGGGGGCACAAATTTTCCCTCTTTGCAAATTCGGGCTCATCTGCAAATTTGATTGCCCTTAGCGCTTTTTCCTCAAAGCTTGCCGGAAAACACAGGCTTTGTGCGGGCGACGAGGTAATTACCACGGCTTCCGGATTTCCCACAACGGTTAATCCAATAGTGCAGAACGGATGCACCCCGGTTTTCTTGGATACGCAAGTGGGCACCTACAATATGGACTGCTCCATGCTTGAGGAGGCTATAAGCGATAAGACTAAGGGAGTCATGCTTGCGCACACGCTTGGAAACCCCTTTGACTTGGACAGGATAACCTCGTTTTGCAAAAAGCACGGGCTTTTTCTGATTGAGGATTCCTGCGATGCCATAGGCGCCACGTGGGGGGGCAGAAAAGTCGGCACCTTCGGCGATTTTGCCACCGTAAGCTTCTACCCCGCCCACCACATGACTACCGGAGAGGGGGGGGCGCTGCTTACCTCAAACCCGGTTTTGAAAAAAGCCGCCGAGTCTTTTAGGGACTGGGGGCGGGACTGCTGGTGCCCTCCGGGAAAGGCGGACACCTGCGGCATGCGCTTTAAGTGGAAACTCGGGGAGCTGCCCTACGGATATGACCACAAATACATTTACTCGCATGTGGGCTATAATCTAAAAGCCACCGAGATGCAGGCGGCAGTAGGGCTTGCACAGCTTGAGAAGCTTGATTCGTTCATAGAAGCAAGGAGAAAAAACCACGAATGGTACATGAAAAGGCTAAAGGATTACGAAGAATTTTTCATCCTCCCCCGCCATGAAAAAAAGGCGGATCCTTCCCCGTTTGGCTTTGTGCTCACGGTTCGTGATGATGCGGGCTTCTCAAGAAACGATATAGTTGAGTTTTTGGAAAAAAACGGGGTTTCCACCAGGATGGTTTTCGGGGGGAACATCGTGCGCCAGCCGGCATACAACGGGGTAAAAAAGCGCATAGTCGGGGAACTTTCGGGCTCGGATATTATAATGAATAATACTTTCTGGATAGGGGTTTATCCGGGCCTTGATGGGAGGATGAAGGAGAAAGTTGCCGGGCTCTTTGGGCAGTTTTTGAGGGAAAGAAGTTAGCCGGCCTTATTGGTTAAGCCTTTAAAGATAGTCCGGCACAATATTGACGGTGAAACTGTGCTTACTTTTGACAAGGTTTACGCGCTTGCAATCGCAATAATATACGGCATTGCCGGAATTCCCTGGTCTTTTTGGCTTTTTAGAAAGGACCATGAAACCGGCATTTTTGAGAAGGCGGTCATCGGATATACTTTGGGGCTTGTGCTCGTGCCGTTTTTGTTTTTGCTTGAGTACTTGGCGACAATTTTGTACAACCCGATTTTCATTTACATAAACTGGCTTGCAGTCTTAGTATCGGGGCTCTATTTTGCCTACAAGGACAAGGCATACAAAATAGATGTGGATTTCTCCGGCATATTCAATCAGAGAACCCTCTGCCTTCTTGCGCTTTTTGCCATCATGTTCTCCTCGTTTATCATAGCCTTTTCAGTTTCCGGAATTCCCATAATGGATTTGGACCCCTACTTCTACCTTGACGGAGTGAGGCAGGTGGTTTACACCGGCCAGAACATGGCAAACGACATGACCGCATGGTACCCGGAGCCGATTTCATCCCACATAGGAAACCCCATATGGAAATACATGATGGCCTCATGGTACTCATTATACAACGGAGCTGCCGCTTATTCGCCATACACCCTCATGGGAGTCGGGAGCATTTACCCGCCCATAATAGGCGCCCTTGCGGCGTTTTTTGCATATTTTGCGCTAAAGCAATTGTACAACCACCGCTCGGGGCTTCTTGCTGCCGGGGCTCTTGCATTTATGCCGATTCTGATGCTCAAATTTCAGGGAGGGGATTTCCAGATTGAGCCCTACAACGTGTTTGCTTTTGTTTTCCTTATGGGGGCATTTGCTTATGCCCTGAGAAAAAATACGCGCGAGTCCTCGCTTTTTCTGCTTGCAGCCACGGCCTGCTCGTTTTTGGGCTCAAATCTTGCCTCCCTGGTGCTCTTTGTGTTTTCCCTCGCAGTATTCTGCATTTGCATAGCCAGATTTATCCATGACACGCATGAGGGAGAGAAGAGGGAAAAAACCATTGCCCATTTCATAGGAGCGATAATATTGTGCGAAGCGCTCTTTCTTGCTTACTACGTAAAGTCGGGCGCGGATGTCGGCGGTTCTGCAAAAACAATACTGCCTTACATATTAATCCCGCTTGCAGCTTTTGCCTGTGCCTTGGAACTTGGCCTTTCCGGAACAGTTACCTTTGCCGTGGTCGTTCCGGCAATGGTCAAGGTCCACGCTATCATCGGCATTGCCGAAGCGCTGATAACTATAGCTTTGGTTAAGACTTTCCGCTCTTTTCTGCCAAAATGAAAAAGCTATTCTGGTTAATTATTGTTATCATTATTGGCGCCGCTT
>JAZDKV010000028.1:0-4156 GCA_043802645.1 Microcaldota archaeon
TTTCATGCTGATTATGCAAAATTACGAGAAAAACAAGGACATGGCAAAAGCAATACGCGATACGCTGCGCGTTGCAAGGCAGAAGGCGACCGGCCTCAATTTCCTTCTAAGCGATGGAAAGAAGTTTTACGCTTACCGAAATTACACAAAGAGGGCGAGAAAATACACGTTATATTATCTTGTGCGCGACCTTGACGGGGTGAGAAATCCGATTGAGCACCTCTCAAAAAAGACCAACCAGAAGCTCTGCGCAACAGGCCTGCACACTGGCAGGACAATCCTCTTCTGCTCTGAAAAACTTACCGGGGAGAAATGGAAGAGGATGCGCAGGGGCGAGCTTGTGAAGGTTGATAAAAACCTCGGAGTGAGCATAAGAAAATTGTAAATAAGAAGTGTTGAAAATGGAAAAAAATAAGAGGGCTGCAAGGCCTATAAAAAAGCACAAATTCGGCTTTGAGACGGAATTTTTCCTCCTTGAGCAGGACGGGGAGCTTTCAACAAGGGCGGATGAGCTCATAAAAGAGGTAAAAGAGAGAAAGCCAAAGATTGCGATTGAGAAAGAATATACTTACCACATGGTTGAGCTTGCCTCAAGCCCGCACGTAGACTTCATGGACTCCGCCCACGAATGGGCGGGGCTGGTAAGCGGGATAATTGAGGTTGCCCACACAATAGGATTGAGCCTCTACCCTTATGGGGCTTACCCGGGGTTTTATGAACCGCAGACGAGGCAAACCGCATTTTACAAGGTAATGGAGGGGCATGATGGGGCGGAGAGCGCCCGCTACGGCGCAGGGCATGTTGCCGGCTTCCATCTGCACTACTGCCTGCCATACGGGACTTTTGACAAGAGAGGAGGGGAGCTGAAAAGGCCCTACGAATCCAAGAATAAGGATATGCTCATGTCAATACATAATTCCATAGTTGCGGCAGACCCCGCACTTACAAGCTTCATGGCCTCCTCGCCATTTGTGGATTTGCAAAACCATGTGATGGATACAAGAGCCATGCTGTATAGGGACATGTTGTACCGCGGGCCGAAAAAAACCATAACCGGCCATTACTATGGCAAGGGGATGTTCGGCGCGCTGCCTTCATACGCATTTGGAATTTCGGAGCTTAGCACAAGAATTGAGCTGATGAGAAAGGAGTTTATGGAGTACACTAAAGAGAATTTCCCGAATATGCGCGACAAAGTGCGGGAGAGGCACGATTACGCTTTTTTCTGGGGGCCGATTAGAATCAGCAGATATGGCACGATTGAATACAGGGGGATGGACATGAATTTGCCCTCCTATTTTACTTCCGCGTCTCTTCTTATGAAACATATGTTTGAGCGGGTTATGAGGGATGATTTGAGGGTCCTTCCATCCGACACTGGGATTTTGGAGCCGTTTTCAGTAGAGGGAAATTTGCTGCATGTGCCCCCCTACGCCCACGTTGCGGGAGTGTTGCAGAGAAAATCCGCAATTGAGGGCACGGATTCGCACGAGGTGCGCGATTATATGAAGAGGCTTGCCGCATTTGCGCTTGAGGGAAAGAGCGCCTCAAAGATTGAGGGAATGGAAAGGGTTGCGCAAATTCTTGAGACCGGAAAAAATTGCTCGGACGGAATGCTCAAGAGCGCGGTGAAGATGGGTTGGAGAAGAGGCACTGGCCTCAGCGAAGATATTGCAAAAAAGCTGGCTCTTGAGGGCGCTCAAGAGCTTGAAGATGAAGTACAGAAAATGCTGGACGGCAAAAAGGGCTAGCCCTGCCCTTCATTCTTCTCGTCGGTTATCCCGCGCGGAATTCTGTATTCTGCCCAGCTCATCTTCTTCCCAATTATTGCGTCGCGAAGAATTCTCTCATGGCGGGTGAGGGCGCTTTTGCCGCTTTTCACCTCAACAAAAATTACTTCAGATATTTCTTTTTGGTCCATTCCCTTAAAGACGATAAAATCAATCGGCTTTCCTATAAAACGCACCTCGGTCGGGCTGTAGGGAAAATCCGGAAGATACGGGGCAAGCTGCTCGGAAAATTGCCCCCCGAGCACGGCTCGCGATTTTTTTATCGCATCGGCGCGTATGTCGTCTACCTTTTTTTCCCATTCAAGGTTTTTCAAAAATTGCCCGGCAAAAAATGCAATGGCGGCGGCAGCGGCTGCACCGGCAATCAAGAGGAGAAGTTCAAGCATGTCCATGGTTGCCAAATCCAACCCATATTTTTAATGGTTGGCAAAAAGGCGCGCCTTGCAGTTTGCGTGCCCGGTTTTGCTGCGATTAGGCAGCCAACCGCATTAGGCAGCCGGCTACTTTACAATGGACAGGTGGTCCAGTATAAAAAAGAGGATTGAAATGAGAACGCAAATGCCTATGGCAACGATTATCTGGATATGGAAGCGCATCTCATCTTCTGGCCGCATGCCCTTTTGAGAGAATTTTTTTGAGAAATAGGATTCAAGGAAGCCGCCTATGAATGCGGAACATGCAAGAAAGACAAAGATGAAAAGGCGGTTTTGCGTAAGAAGTATTACCGGAAGGCATATGAGAAGAGAAAAAATGAAGCCGAGAACAACCCCCATTCCTGTGCGGTAATTGCCGCCGTTTATAATGTCCACAAGATGGGTACAAAACGAATAAATAAAAGGGGCAGCTATTCCGTCTCAAGCATATCATGCAGGACTTTTTCCGCCTCGCGGACTTTTTTCTGGTCCACAAGAACAACCCCAAGCTCCTGAGTTTTGTCGGACGCTGCAAGGATGGAAGGCAGGTCCTCTTTAGGCTTTTTCTTGCGCGAAAAGAGGGCAAAAATCAGGGTTATCAAAAATATCAGGCCGGACGCCATGGCTATGTACTGGGGATTTAGCTGAATGCCTTTTTCACCCTCTTTTTCACTTTGCGAAGCAACCGCCCCGCCGATTTTGCTGCCGTTATTTTCATTGGCAGGCAGGGAGTTCAGATTTGCCGCTTCTGCGCCGCCCTCGTATGAGGGTGCATCCTGGGCTATGCCGGCTGCCAACGCAGGTGCATCTTGCGGCATGTTCTGCTGCGAACTTGCATTTAAGTTGGAGATGTCAAGGTTTGCAGCGACCCACTGCGGGCTTGCGAGGAAAAACTCAATTGCCCCCGAAGGGTTTTGCACTCCGATGCATGCCTGCCCGTCGCCGACATCAAGGAAGAAGGGGGAGGCGGAAGTGCCCGCGGAAATTATTGCAAACGAGGTTTCATTGTTGAAAAGGGCAACGATGGAGCTGTCCTGCGTGGGGGCGGCCGTGAGCGGGCTTTGGGAGATAAACTTCATTGCGCACGCCTCGCCTTGTAAAAAACTGTAATTTATTGAGAAGTTTATGAAATCATCGGAGATTGGGCGGGCATATGGAAAGACGGAGCCGTTCTCCTCTTCTACATTTGCAAAGCCGGGGTAGCAGTTCTGCCCGTTGCATGTAAATACGGCTATCTGCGAGTCATTTCCAAAGTGTATATTTGCCCCGTCATATGAGAAATACTGGGCAGAGGAAACGTTCAGAAAAAAAAGTGCTGCTAAGCACACAAAAATAAATACAGGGCGCCTCATGGCTCTGATATCTGCTTAAAAGCTTAAAATTGTTCATTCGCCAGCGTTGAAGACGAGTTTAAGATTTGCTTTCTGCCTTATTTGCTCTATAAGTTCGGCTGCGCCCGATTTGGCTATCGGGTTATTGTAGCTTGATATGTCGGCATGAAAGTCAAAAATCCCAAAATCAAAAGCGTCCCCGTCCGGAGCCTGAAGAATGGTCACATACAGAATATCTTCCTCGGGAAGCAGTTTTTTTGAGTGCAGGAAAGAGTGGGAGAATTTTTTGGAAAAACGTTGAAAAAAAGCTTCGTTGCGCCCTATATCTATTGGCTTTTGCGAAATTATCACGTTTTTTATGCTTGCATACGGGGCAGAAACGGTGCGGTTATACCAGCCAAGAGGAATAAATGATTTCTTTTTTATTTTGATTTCCGCCTGCCCGGCTATAAGGTATTGTTTCAGGGCACTTGCACGCAGGTATCCGTCTATTATGCCAAGCAGAATTATGGCATAGAAAGAATACGCAAGAAAACCGGCGTAGTCAATGGCCCACTTGTCAAGAATTGAGGGCGCTATGAGGTAGTTAAAACATAGGATTGCCGCACCGAGGGCAAGAGAC
>JAZDKV010000029.1:0-3905 GCA_043802645.1 Microcaldota archaeon
CCTGTTTTATCAGGGATGAAATACGCGCGGCAAGGGCCGTGTATTTATTTTTTCCATACGCACCCACGATGTAGCTTCTTATCTTCTCAAGCCGGCCCATAAACCCGCCGGACTTTTGCACAAGATAATCAAACTCCGCGGACCTGCGGCTGGAACCAATAGCAGTTGAGTTCATTTCATTCGCCTATTTCTCGTCTTCTGCCGCCGTGTACTCGCCCATAACTCTTTCCCACTCAAAAAGCTCCTCTCGAGAAAAGAATCTTGCGACTTCCTTATGCGCGGTTTCGGGCGAATCCGAGGCGTGAATAACGTTGTACTGGGTTGAGAGAGAAAAATCCCCCCGTATAGTCCCTGCGGGGGCATTTCTTGCGTTTGTGGGCCCGCACATGTCGCGCACCACTTTAACCGCCTCAACGCCCTCAACCGCCATTGCAATCACGGGGGCGCACGTCATGAATTTAACAAGCTTTGGGTAAAACGGCTTTGAGGTAAGGTGGGCATAGTGCTCTGCGCATTTTTTCCCGTCCAGCCTAATCATCTTCATGCCGCAAATCTTTAGGCCGCGCCTCTCAATTCTTGAGGCAATCTCGCCAACAAGCCCCCTCTGGAGGGCATCGGGCTTTATGAGCACAAGAGTTCTTTCAACTGCCATGTTTTCCACCTTCTTTCATCTGAAATATATGTAAAAATAAGGGTTTTTAAAAATAAAAAGGGGGAGGGTGGAGAAGAAGCTACTTCTTCTCCTCTTTTGCGTGCTTTGCTGCAAGTTTCTGCTCAATATCCTTTGCAAGGGCGGACTCCTTCTTCTCCTCTTTTTTCTTCTCGGTCGTGAGGCTTAGGCTCTTTCTGGTCCATCTCATCTTGCGCCCTTCTCTTTTGAGCTTGAGCATGTTCTTGAACGTCTTTGAGCTCTTGAAATATAGCACGGTTCCGTCCTTTCTGACGTACATTATGCCGGTCCCTTTCGGGATTTCCTCATTTGAGAATGAATCGTATGGCATAATTTCACCTTGCCCTTATTTCCTTTGCCTCTCGCTCGGTCTCAAGCAGAAGGATTATATCTCCCTTCTTTATGGGGCCTTTTACGTTTCGGCGTATGACTCGTCCCTTGTCTTTGCCGTCCATTACCTTGCAGAGGACTTGGTAGACCTCTCCGTGTATTCCGGTTTTTATGTTTTTTACGTCAACGATTTCAACCGGAATAGAATCCTGTGGCATTGCCATTTTTCACACACCTACTCCTTTTTCTCTTCCTTCTTGTGCTCTTTCTTGGGCTTCTCCCCTGTTTCTTTTTCTTCCTTCTTCTCCTCTGCCTTTGCGGATTTTTCCTCTTTCTTTTCCGCCTTCTTCTCCTCTTTCTTGGCGGCATGCTTGTGCTCTTTCTTCTCCTCTTTCTTGTAATCCATCGGCTTTGCCCTTGATGCGATTATTCCGCAGAGGGGAAGGACCTTGTCGGTTATGGAATTGAGCATCTCGGTTCCGTTGCCCGGCTTCTCAATCGAGCATGCTGCGCACGGGACAGGGATACCTACGGCATCGCCGATTTCCTTCTTTGTGCTTATGAAAACAAAGGGGACTTCTTTTTCCTTGCAAAGCTCCGGAAGGTGCATTACAACCTCTTCGGGCTCAACATCGCAGGCTATGAGGACAAGCCTTGAGTTTCCGGACTCAATGGACTTTGTGGTCTCATTTGCGCCCTTTCTCACTCTTCCCGAATCGTTTGCCACTGTAAGTGCCTCAAGGGACTTTGTGGAGACGTCTTTTGGGGTTTCGTATTTGACATAGCTCTTTGCCATAAATTGCTCACCTTTTTAGGTTCATAGCTGATAGAATCAGCGTAAGTGTAATGGATTAGCCCATTTAAAAGGGTTATTCCAAAAATCCGTAAATGGCCCCTCATAGTCTGCCTTCTGTTTTGCCCCGGCTTTTTAATCCGGTGGCCGCATTCGACTAAGCGGGAAAAATCCCTTGCACGGGCAATATACGCAATGGCAGGGGCCGTTTCATCCCTTGCGGGTATCGTTTCTGCTCCCCTGCCGATGCCTTAAGCATCTTATTTTTTTGCAAACCCGTGGGCAGAGCTTCCTCACTCTTTTGCAAGAGCGCAAGCGGCCCGGGGGCCATTTAAGGAATAAAATAAGGGATTTTGTGAATAAAAAGCTTATGCAACCGGTTTTGCCGGCCCTATCTTGCTCTGGCCGCACGCCATGCCCGCGTCCCTGCAATAAGTAGTGGAGCTCTCAATGAACTCCAATAATTTCTTGCCCGTTGAGGCGGCGTAAAGCTCAAAGAGCATGCCCTCCGCCCTGCTATAAGCCCTTTTTGCAACTTGCGGGCGAGTATCTTTGTTTATGTCCCCCACAATGGAGCGCAAAACCGCCGCTGCAAAAATATTTGAGTTTCTGTAGTTCAAGTCGGACTGCCTTGTAAGCTCAACCGAGAACTCGTCAAAAAACTCTTCCTGCGTGAATTTTCTCCCGTCCATCTCCAAAAGGGCATCACAAACCGAGAGCTGCACAAGAATGCTCTCTTTCTTATCAAGCATATTTCTTGTGTCCTTTCCCAGTGTATCAGCAATTTTCTGTATTCTCTTCGGGTCAGCCCCATACTTGTTTATGGCAATTGCAGAGTAGAGCAGATTTTTTGACCTTGAGTATTCCCGCACCTGATCGTATGCAACAAATGAGTCTGCGATTACACCTATCACATAATACTTGTAAGCATCCAGCATGCCCGAATCCTTTTCCACATTCAGGGCGAACGAAATTGCTTCTCCCGCTGCCCTTTGCGGGTTTTTTTCAACTATTGAGCCAAGCACTACTGCCTTTATGCTTTGCGGCTCTTCTTGGGCGCTTGCGTAAAATCTATCGCTGCTGTCCTTGGCAAATTTGCGCATGTAATTAAAGTGCCTGTGCTTCTTGAGAGTGCCCGCAACATCAAGCGCAACTACTGCAGCATTCTTGTAATTCCCGCAGAGCAAATAATCGTCAAAAACGCGTTTGTACCTGTTAATATATCTTCTGGCTATATTCATGCTTTCCCTGTTTATCCTCATCCCGGCTCCGGCTACCCTCTTCTGCTCCGCGTGCTTAGGATTTTTTGCCTCAGCTGCAATTGCCATAAATTCCACTCGAGCTTAATCAATAATACCGTGCTTCCTAATCCTATTAGGCCATTTTTCCTTTAAAAAGTTATCTGGGATGGATATTCATGTTTTTAGAGAGGTTTTTGCAGCTTCTACACACTCTCGTATCTTTGCCGCGAGGGACGAAATAGGCAGGCGAACCTGCCCTCCATCGTCCCTGAATCTGATAGTGGCGTCTTTTTTCTCATTTGTATCATAATCAACCGTAATGCAATAAGGCACTCCAATCTCGTCCGCGCGCGCATACCTTTTTCCTATGGAGCCGGACTGGGAATATAAGCACTCAATTCCCTCGTGGCGCAAAGACTCAACTATTCCCTGTGCAATTTCAGGCAGCCCGTCCTTTTTCATCAGGGGGAAAACCGCGACCGTGTAGGGTGCAATTGAGGGCGGAAAAGCAAACCATTCCCACTCTTTTCCGGCTGCCTTTTCCCTAAAGCAGTGCTCCAAAAGGGCGTAGAACGGGCGGTCCACTCCAAGCGAGGGCTCAACCACGTGCGGGATTATTTTCTTCTTTTCCTCCGGCAAAAATACCGCCAGCTCCTGCCCAGAGTGTTTCTGGTGGCTTGCCAAATCAAAATCCGTGCGATAAGCAGTGCCTGCAGCCTCAATCGTTCCCAAAGAAGTTTCAACCTCCAAATCCACGTTTGAGCGCGAATAGTGGGGCAGGGCATCTTTTGGCAGAACGGCAAAGTGAAATTTATCCCAGCCAATGCCCATCTTCTTCGCCACCTACAGTACCTTTTGCTTCAGTATCAAA
>JAZDKV010000030.1:0-2676 GCA_043802645.1 Microcaldota archaeon
AGGTCTTCAAGGTTTTCAACGGTCAGCTTGATTAGCCCCTCTTTTCTGTCCTGATGGGTAATTCTCATGGATAGATAATAGGCGATGGATTAATTAAGAATTAGCAGTGATGGCCCGCGCGCTTATTATGAAAATCAGAGCACTTTCAGCCCGCTTATATGCTCAAAATGCTTTTTATTTCCGGTAAGAATTGCACTGACTCCGTTTGAGAGGGCACAGCCTGCAATCAGATAATCTGCTTCATCTATGGGCTTTCCCTTTTTTCTTAGCTCCGCAAATATTTGGGCGGCCTTTTGGGCGCTTTGCAAATCAATTTGCAGCACATGCAGGTTTTTGCAAAGCCTCTCAATCCCCTCAAGGTCTTTTTTGGAAGACGGGGAAAGCATAGCCCCTTTTTGAATCTCGTAAATGTTTATCGTGGAGGTATAAAACTCGCAGTATGAAGACAGCTCTTTTATTTTTGAAACTGCGCTTGCCTCCTTTTTTAGAAACGGGATGAGGATGGAGGTGTCTATGAGCACTTTCATCTAAACGTGCCTCCATTTTCTTTCCCTTGACTTTTTGGCCTCTTTTTCTATTATTTCTATCCCGGCGGAATCCTCAAGCGCACCTGCGCAGGACATTATGTCCTTGTCGGAGGTAATTCTCACCACTGCCTGCGAAAAGCTCTCGTTTTCCTTTTTTGCCCTCTTGAGGCTGTTATAGGCCTCCTCGTTGAGGGAAATGTTTATGCTGCCCATACATATATGAGTACACATAACGGCTTAATAAGGGTTTGCGGCGCAGGAAAAATGCCGGATTTGCCGCTGCTGCAAAAAGCAAGTTAATTAAATATAGCATGGGCGCAAATAGTTATACTAAAAGGGTCAGCATATGCCGAGAATAGCGATTATTGACCGCGAAGTCTGCATAAAAGAAAAGTGCGGTTATATATGCCAGAAAGTCTGCCCCGGCGTGCAAATGGGGGATGAAACGGTAGTCGTAGACAAGGACGGCTACCCGGTAATTTCCGAAATTTTGTGCACGGGCTGCGGGATATGCCCCAAAAAATGCCCCGTGAACTGCATTACAATCATAAATTTGGCGGAGGAAACAGGAAAAATTTATCACCAGTACGGAGTAAATGCTTTCAGGCTTTATGGAACTCCCCTGCCCCAAAACGGAGTTACGGGGCTTATAGGAAAAAATGGGATTGGAAAATCCACCGCGCTTCACATGCTCTCCGGAACCATTTCGCCGAACATGGGGGACTGGCAAAACCCTCCGGGCCTAAAAGAGCTCTCGCAAGAAATGCCAAAAATTGATTTTGAATATTTCAGGAAACTGGATGGCAAACAGGTAAAGGTTGCGCTAAAGCCGCAAAACGTTGACAAGATTCCTTCCGTTTTCAGGGGGCTGGTAAAAGAGCTTTTGCAAAAAACGGATGAAAGGGGGGCACTTTCCCAAGCCGTGGAGCTCTTTGGCTTGGAGCACGTCCTTGACAAGCGCATAAGCCAGATTTCAGGGGGCGAATTGCAGAGGGTTGCGATTGCCGCCGCCTACTGCAAGGATGCCGATTTGTATTATTTTGACGAGCCTGCAAGCTATTTGGACATAGAGCAGAGGCTAAAAGTTGCGCGCGCCCTCAAGGAGTTGGGCACGCACAAAAGAGTAATGGTGGTTGAGCACGATTTGGCCCTCTTTGACTACATGTCCGACTATGTTTACGTTTTCTTCGGGCAGGAGAACGCTTATGGAATTGTTTCCGGGCTCAAAAATACGCGCGTTGGAATAAACCAGTATTTGCAGGGATTTTTGAAAGAGGAGAACATGCGCTTTAGGGAGTATGAGATTAAGTTCCAGAAAAACGCCTCAACTGCAAGAAAGGGCAAGGTGAAATTTTCATACCCCGAATTCTCAAGGAAGTTCAGGGAGTTTGAATTTAATTCCGCCGCCGGGGAAATACGCGAGGGCGAGGTAATCGGAATTGCCGGCAAGAATGCGATTGGAAAATCGCTTTTTGTGAAAATGCTTGCGGGCGTTGAGGAGTCGGACAACGGGAATAATATGGAGCATAATATGCGCGTTTCATACAAGCCGCAGTATGTTTCGGCGCAAGAGGGAGTTAGCGTCGCACAATTATTTTCCGCTCAGAAATTAAACGGGCAATTTTTTGAGGAGGCGGCGCGAAAGCTTGGGATTAATTCTTTGATGGACAAGGAACTGCAGACGCTCTCCGGAGGGGAATTGCAGAGGGTTGCGATTGTAAATGCCCTCTCAAAAGACGCGGACTTGTATTTGCTTGACGAGCCTTCCGCATTTTTGGACATAGAGCAGAGGCTGAACTTTGCGTCCTTGATTCAGAGGCTCATTGAAAATTCGGGCAAGGCCTGCTTTGTGGTGGACCACGATTTGGTTTTGGTGGACGCGGTATCTTCTCGCATTATGGTCTTTGAGGGGGAGGCATCCGTGAAAGGGTTTGCAAACGCGCCCTCGGAGAAGAGGGAGGGGCTGAACAAATTTTTGAGTGGGCTGGATATAACTTTGAGAAGGGACCCGGACACCGCAAGGCCGAGAATTAACAAGCCGCAGTCTGTAAAGGACAGGGAGCAGAAGGAAGCGGGAGAATACTATTATTATGACTCATAAGAAAAGAAGTGTGGCTACTTCAGCTTGAGTTTTTCAATTATTTTCTCT
>JAZDKV010000031.1:0-6311 GCA_043802645.1 Microcaldota archaeon
CCGCGTGCATGTTTGAGGTTCCATTCCCTCTGGCCGCCTTCAAGCTCCCAGTTTTTGCGCTTTTTGATTTTTTGAGTATGTTTGCCGCGCGTGCATAAGCATACTGCAAATAAGGCCCGGAATCCCCGCTCAAAGAGAGCGCCCTGTCCGCATCAAAAATTATTTTCATGTTTGAAGATGAGCGCAAAAACGAAAACCTAAGCGCGGCAATTCCCACCGCATGGGAAATTTTCTTCTTCCCATCCTGCGAATAATCTCCGGTTATCCTCTCATAAGCCCTCTTCTCCACCTCATCTATAAGCTCGTCCGCGCTAAAGCCTGTCCCCTCGCCTTCCTTTTTCATCCAAGTGCCTGCCCTGCCCGAGAATTTTCCTTCGGGCAGCACCACGTGCTCATATGCGAGGTGCACGTAATTCTTGGCCTCCTCTCCATAGCCCAGCTTCTCAAGGGTCGCGGCTATCACTTTTTGCGGGTAGCTCTGCTCAACCCCAATCACGTTTACTATAACGTCAGCTTTTCCGAAATCCGCCTTCTTCCCCTTCTCGCACGTCTTGAGGGCGGTTTTCCCATTCGGCTGCTCCACAAATGCGCAGTATTCAAAGCCCCCTGCAAGCAGCCCGAATTTCCACAAATGAAATGCAACGTCCTTGCCGGTGTAAGTGGCGGTCCCGTCGCTTCTTATGAGTATCTTGTCCGCGTTCTCAAGCCCCTCAAATTCGGCGGTCCCCTCAAGCGGTATTACCCAGCAGCCGTCATTCTTGCCGCCTTTTTGCTTCACAAGCGCCCCGCTTTTTTTTATCTTCTCAATTCCTTCCTCAAAAACTTCGCGCACAACGTCCGACTCAAAAACAAGTGCGTCATGGTAAATTCCAAGAGAGAAGGCAGTCTCATACTGCGCCCTCACTACCTCCTGGGCAAATTCTCGCGCCTCTCTCGCCGTTTTGTTTGAGCCATCCTCCATCTCCCTCAATATAGCGCGCACCTGCCCGGCAACTTCCTCATCTTCCGCAAATCTTTTGGCAACCTGCACATATTGCCATCCGCACGCATGGTCAGCCTTCTTTGCGTATTTTTCGCAGCCTGCAGGCGCCTCTACCGGCTCAAGATGCAGTTTCCCCCAGTAAGACTGCGCAACCTGCAAGCCCAAATCGTCAATATAATCCATTCTCTGCACGTTCTGCCCGCAAGCCTCAAGCACGCGCGCAAGCGAGTCGCCCAAAATTGCATTTCTCAAATGCCCGACATGCCAGGGCTTGTTCGGGTTTACAGAAGGGAATTCAACAATAACTCTGAGGTTTCCCTTTTTCGCCCCATTCCCTTTGATGCACGAGAGCGCAACTTCCTCCCAGAATTTCTTCGAGAAATAAAAATTGATGTACGGCCCAACAGCCTCCGCCCTCAAAACCAAAGCCGGCCATCCGGCCCCAGCCGCCCACGCAGCCGCAATCTTTGCCGGATTTTCTTTTTTCTTCCTGGCGGCAGTAAATGCAAGCGTGGAGCACAAATCCGCCTGCCCCCCTTTTGGCAGGCCCAGGCTCTGCACGCACTCCTCAAGGCTCTCGCCGCTCATATCTGCCAAAGCCTTTGCAATCTCAACCTTATACTCGCCCATTTCATCACTTCTTGCTGCTATAATAGAATCCAAACCTTATTATTTCATAAACCCGAACCCAGTCCTGAAGCACGACCTCGTCTTTGAAGTGCTCATACACCTGGCGCAGCAAATCCCTAAGCTGGGTCTCGTCGGAAATCCTGACGTCATACTGCATTTCGACCCTTCCCAAAGTGAAAGTTGAGCGGTAAATGGAGGGATGGCTGTCCAAAAATCCGCTAAGCTGGCTTTTTTTCTTCGGGCTCATGTGCCTCAACTTCACTAAAACCCTGTAAAAATAATTCCCTTTCATGTTAGGGCTCATCTTGGCGCTATATCCCACTATGACTCCGTTCTTCTCAAGCCTCTTTATGCGGTTATAAGCCGTAGGCCCCGCAACTTTCGCAGCTTTTGCAATTTTCCACACCGGCCAGTCGGCATTCTCCGCCATAACCGACAAAATAGCCATGTCCACCTTGTCAATCTTAACGTGCTCCTCATGGGAATCAAGCACAAGGCGCGGCTTCACATCCTTCGGAGGCGCCTTGTCAAGAAAATGCTCCCTTGAGAAAAACTGGGCGCGCAAATAAACCAAAAGCATCTCGTCCAGTATGCAATCCTCCAAAATCCCCCGCACTTCCTCAAGCCTCTGCGCCGCATCATCAGTGGTGGAAACCAAAAATGCAACATGCAGGTCATACGCGCCCGAAGTAAGTATTAAATCCGCGAGGTTTGGAACGCCCTTTATCAGCTCTATTCTGCGCCTAAGCTCTTGCTCCCCCATTTCCTTCATCTTGAAATAAACAGCATATCCCCTCAACCCAAGCTTTCTATAATCCACCAAAGTTATGAACGAGTTTATCGCCCCGCTCTTTACAAGCTGCGCCATCCTGTAGCCGACTTTGGCAGGAGACGCATGCATCTTGCGCCCAAGGGAGGATAAGCTCTCCCTGCAATTCAAGTCAAGCCAATAGAGCAGTTCCTTGTCCAGCCTGTCAAGGCCCTCTATGGGTTTTTCCATATCCCAGATTATTCCCACAACAATTTATAATATTTTTCATTTTATTCAAATTTTCTAAAAATTCAGAGAAAATAACCGCATTTATTCTTATATTCTCCAATCCGGTTCTTCTTATGGGAGGTGGTGTGAATGATGCGGGTGGAGAAAATACTGAAAAAATCCAGATTCCGCCCCATACGCATAGCAGGGGAGATAGCCTTTGGAACCCAGGGGGAGCATTGGGAAGCAAAAAGGCTTAATGGGGTGGTAGTATGAAAGCAGAGCAGCAGAAAATGGGCAAAAGTCAGGGGAGCGCAATCTCGTTTGATGAAAAACTGTCCAGAATAGCAGCCCGCATGGGCGGGATGAATTCAAAGGACCTCGAATACTAAAGCCGCAAAACTCTTACTTTTGAGAGGCTGAAGTTCTCGCCGACTTCGGCCACTTCCATTTTCACTTTGCCGGATATTATTACGTCCCCTTTCACCGGCAGGCGCTTGAGCTGGTATTGAATAAACGCCCCCACCGAGCCAAACCTCTGCGATTCCGCCAAGGCCACCCCAAGCTCTTTTTCCACGTCGTGCAGGCGCGCATCCCCCGAAACCACAAGCACCGATTTCATTCCCTGCTCCCTGTTGATGTTCGCAGGGCCCTCTTCTATCTCCCCAACAATCTCCTCAAGCAAATCCTCCATAGTAACTATGCCATCCATAGTCCCGTCAGCCGCAAGCACAATGGCTATCTGCCTCTTCTCCCTCTGCAAATTGCGAAACAGCTCCGAGGCAACCGACTCGCGCGAGACAAAATAGGGCGTGCTCATGACCATGTGCACCCTCTTCTGCCTAAGCGATGAAAGAAGTGTCTTCTGCGAAACCACTCCCACCGGTTTTCCATTCTCATTCAAAACCGGATATCTGTTCCTTCGGTATTTCGCCGCCTTCTTAAGCGCATCCGAGACGCTCTCCGACTCCATCATGGTTTTCACGTTTTTTCTCGGAGTCATTATCTCCTTCACATGCGTGTCGTTGAAATCCAAAACCTTCTCAAGCAAAATCTTCTCGTCATGCGATATTGCCTTGTCCTCAAGCCCCACCTCAAAGACGCTCCTAATCTCGGCTTCCGAGAAATAGACTTTTCTTCCCCCAATCGCGTAAGTCCCCGGAATTGCCGCGGAAATCTTCTCAAGCAAAAATATGACTGGCCAGAGGGCATATGCAAGCATCTCCATGGGCTGCGCCACAAGCATGGCATAAGCGTCCGCATCTGCGGTGGCATAATTCTTTGGGACCACCTCCGCAAATACCAGCACGACCAAAGTCACCACGGCAGTCGCAAGCCCCAAATACACGTCTCCGAAATAGCTCACCGTATAGTGCGCAGCCAAAAACGAGGCCCCTATGTTTGCAACGTTGTTTCCAATCAGTATGGTCATTATGGTTCGCGGCGTGTGGCTCTTTAGCCGATACAAGCTCGCTACCCTCTTGCTTCCCGGGTGTTTGTCCCTCAAATACCTAAGCCTTATCCGGCTTATGCTCAAAATGGCGGCTTCGGCGGCAGAAAAGGCTGCCGAGAGAAAGAGCATGATGGCAAACGCCGCAATTTCCAATTCCATATATGCACAAGACACTCATGCCTCCCTTATAGGTTTTTGCCCGCCCAAAAACCAGCCTCTATATTCCCCGCAAACCCCCCGCACTGCCCCAATTCCCGCAAGCCCGCGTTTCTCCCGCCCAAAAAACGCATCTTTTTATTCTGCCCCAGCCATCACAATGCCATATCTGGGTGTTCATTTGCAAAGCATACTAAGCGACATAAACGAATTTCTCAAAGCCCCTTTCAACAAGTTTCTTGTCCTTCTCCTTCTTGTAATCGGCCTATACGCATTATTTTTCCTCCCGGAGCACCCATCCGACTTTGGCATAGGGCAGCAGAACCAAAACGCAACCCTCACAATAGACTTTTTCTACCTCCCATCCTGCCCCCACTGCCACGCCCAAATGCCATTTAATGCCCAACTCATGGCGCAGGACAGCCGGATAAATTTCACATACCATGACGTTTCGCAGGAATCCGAAAACCAGCTTATGCTAAAATATTACGAGGCCCACGGCCTCTCCACCGACAACGCAGGCGTGCCCTCAACTTTCATAGAAGATGAGTACGTAATCGGCTTTGACTCGCCAGAAAATACCGGCGCGCAAATAAAAAAAATAATAGATGCAAAGCTTGAGGAAAAAAGCCAGAATGCAGCAAACGCCCAAAATGCAGCAAACGCCCAAAATGCAGCAAACGCCCAAAATGCAGCAAACGCCCAAAATGCAGCAAACGCCCAAAATGCAACCTCTCTAAACGAACTAAAAATTGATTTGCCAATAGAGCTTCCCTTCATAGGAAAAACCATCCACCCCGCAAATTATTCCCTCGGCGCCCTGGCAGTAATTCTCGGCCTCATAGACGGCTTCAACCCCTGCGCAATGTGGGTTCTAGTTTACTTAATCTCAATAGTAATTTCGCTAAAAGACCGCTCAAGGCTATGGATTATAGTCGGCTCTTTCCTCCTTGCCTCCGGCATCCTCTATTTCCTCTTCATGGCCGCATGGCTCAACGCATTTCTTTTCATAGGCTACTTCCGCCCCATAACCATAATAGTCGGAATGGTGGCTTTGGGCGGGGGAACCCTCGCCCTAAAAGAATTCATCCAAAATCCCAAAGGAATTCTTGAGTGCAAGGTAAGCGGCCCCGGAGAGAAAAAAGAAACAATGAGCGCCATAAACGCGCTTGTCTCCTCGCCCCTCACACTCGCCACAATCGGCGGAATCATCATCCTCGCATTTACCATAAACTCAATAGAATTTGTCTGCTCCGCGGCAATCCCGGCAGTCTTCACGCAGGTGCTTGCCCTCTCAAACCTCTCCGGCCTTGAATACTATGCCTACATCCTTCTATACACCCTCTTCTTCATGTTTGACGACCTCATAGTTTTCAGCCTCGCAGCTTTTGCAATCTCCACCGGAGCGGGGCAAAAATACGCCGGCTACTGCCACGTAATCGGCGGAATAATAATGTTCGTCCTTGGAATAATGCTCCTCTTTTTCCCAAGCGCCCTTGCATAAACCCAAAAATAACAAATACCAAAATTCTTCCCAAGCGCCCTTGCATAAACAAATAAAAAATACTAAAAATATTTTGCGCAAACTGCCAAAATTCATTTCCCGCCCGTATCCTGCCCAGAACCCAAATCCGCCCCAAATGCGTTTGTTTATTTAATATTTTGAACCCATTATTCCACAGGCAATTTGCATGGACTATTCCAAAGATTTTGAAATCCCCCCCGGAATCACATATTTTGACTCCGCAGCCTCATCCCTCACCTGCAAGGCTGCACTGCAAAAAATGTCCGAATACTACCAAAAATACCGCTCAAACATCCACCGCGGCCAGCACCGCCTCACAAAACAAGCCTCCGATGAATATGAGGGCGTCTATTCCACACTTGCAAAATTCTTCGGGGCAAAAGAGGAGGAATTCATAAGTGTTAGAAACTGCACCGAGGCAATAAACGGCGTGTCCTTAGGAATAAATTTCAAGGAAGGCGACGAAATAATCACAACAGACATAGAGCACCACTCAAATTTTCTCCCGTGGCTTCGCCTAAAAGAAAAAGGCGTGAAAATAAAAATCCTAAAAGCCGGGAATGAAGGGCAAATAACTCCGGAAAGC